>JANOSS010000069.1:0-16251 GCA_031415995.1 Caulobacter sp.
GGGCTCACTTTCTGGGTCGTGCGGGGGGGTTTACCTGGCGACCCAAAAATCCACCCTCCCCCCCGGGGGGTGGGGGCCCACCGGGCGGGCGGGGCCAGCGCGGCATAGGCCCAGATGCCCCCTCAGTCGCTTCGCGACAGCTCCCCCAAAGGGGGAGCATCTTCGCCCTGGCCCTCACCGCTCTCGCCTCGCCTGCCCTGGCTGACACCATCGCCTCCCCCGCCGCCGAGAAGACGGCGGTGACGCTCTATCGCGCCGGCTCTGAGCCCTTCCAGACCCTGCAGCCCTGGCAGCGCGAACAGGCCCTGAAAAAGGGCCTGATTCTGGTCACCGAAACCCGGACGGTCACCCTGCCGGCCGGCCGCCACACCCTGCGCTTTGACGCCGTCGCCGACGGCCTGATCCCGCAGAGCGCCGCGGTCGATGGCCTGCCCGGCGGCATCATCGAGCGAAATTACGACTATGCCCTGCTCAGCCCCGGAACCCTGCTGGAACGCTCGCTGAACCAGCCGATCGGGATCGTCCGCACCCATGCCAAGACCGGCCGACAGACCGCCGAGAGCGCCATCGTCCGCCAAGGCCCCAATGGCGTCGTGCTGCAGACCGCGACCGGGGTCGAGGCCCTGGGCTGTTCGGGCGGGGCTGAACGGCTGGTGTTTGATCACATTCCCGAGGGCCTGTCGGAAAAGCCGTCGCTATCAACCCTGATCGACGTGCCAAAAGCCACCACCGCCAAGCTCACCCTGTCGTACCTGGCCATCGGCGTGAACTGGCAGGCCGACTATGTGGCCCGCATCGCGCCGGACGGCAAAACCCTGGACCTCACCGGCTGGCTGACCCTGGTCAACAGCAGCGGAACCAGCTTCGTGGACGCCTCGACCCAGGCGGTGGCCGGCAAGCTGTCGCGCGTGCCGGTCGACATCCCGAGGGCGGAGACCAAGGCGATCACCCGCGCCTGCTGGCCTATGGACACCACCACCCACGGCCGCAGTCCACCGCCGCCGCCTGTCGTCGCCTATGACAGGATGACCTCCCCCCCGCCGCCCCCCATGGCCATGGCCGGCGCCCGCGAGGAGAGCGCCGCCCTCGCCCCCCCGCGCGCCAAGCTGGCCCAGCAGTCCGAGCTGGGCGACTACAAGCTCAACACCCTGCCCGAACCCGTCACCGTCGCCGCGCGCCAGACCAAGCAGGTGGCGTTCCTCGATCAGAAGGGGGTAGCCTTCCAGCGCCTCTACATGTTCGAGGTCGATCCCTGGAGTGACTATCGCAGCAATGGCGGCCCCGCCGCGACAGTGCTGCTCAGGCTCGAAAACAAGGCCAGTCAGGGCCTGGGCAAGGCCCTGCCCGCCGGTGCCCTGGCCGTGATGGAGATTGTCGGCGGGCGGCCGGCCTTTGCCGGCGAACAGACGATGCGCGACGTGCCCGTGGGTCAGCCGTTCGACCTGGCGATCGGGCGGGCGATGGATGTCTCGCTCAGGCCCCGCCTGGTGTCGGAGACGCGGGCCGGCGCCGGACGCACGCGGCGGACCTATGAGGTGGATCTGGCCAACGCCAAGACCGGGACCATCGTCATAGAGTTACGTCATCGGCCGGACCGGACCGCCTTCAAGGTGATCCGCGAGCCCAAGCGCCACGATATTCGCGACGGCGCCATCGCCTGGCGTTTCACCCTGTCGCCGAAGAGTCGCGAGACCGTGCGCTATGTGGTGGAGTACGAAGGCTGACGCCTGAAGGATTCGCCGAATGAAAAAGCCCCGGCTGGAAACGATGCTGGAGCGAGGCCTCTTCGCATCACGCTGGTTGATGGCGCCGTTCTATGTGGGCCTGGTCGTCACCCTGGCGGCGCTGCTGGTTGTGTTCTTCCAGGAACTGTTCCGGGAACTGTCCAACGTGCTGTCGATGACGCCGGAAGACGCCATCCTGATGGCCCTGACGCTGATCGACCTGTCGCTGGCGGCCAACCTTTTGGTGATCGTCACCCTGTCCGGCTACGAGAACTTCGTCTCCAAGATCGATACCGCCTCGCACGAAGATCGTCCCGACTGGATGGGCACGGTCGACTTCTCGGGCCTGAAGATGAAGCTGATCGCCTCGATCGTGGCCATCTCGGCCATCGCCCTGCTCAAGGCCTTCCTGAAACTCAGCGAACCCGGCACGCCCCTGGACGAGCCGCGCTTGCTGTGGCTGGTGATCGTCCACCTGTCCTTCGTGGTCTCGGGTGTGCTGCTGGCCCTGATGGACTGGCTCAACAGCAAGGTCTCCAGTCATTAGGGCGCGCAATCCTGGGCGTCTTCAGTTAAGCCAGCCGACCGAACTCTGAGCGACACACTCCAGGCGAATTCGCCAGTGGGATTCATCCACCACCGTCACCAATCTGGATGGGGCCGGTTCGAAAAGGAGACGCCATGCGTCTGCATGTCGAGGCACGGCTGGACTACGACTTCATCGGAGAGGTCGAGTCGCTCCTGCATCTGGAAGTCGCCCTGTCGCCCGGACAGGTGATCGTCACCGAGAGCCTGGTCCTGGATCCGCCCATCGCCTGGGACCGGCTGGATGACCCTGCCACCGGCGAGCGACGGGTGGTTTTCACCCACCAAGGTCCGCTGCAAATCACCTATCTGGCCACGGTCGATCTGGCCCCGCGTGACGATGGTCTGGCCGGCGCGGCCCAGCACGCCATCGCCAGCCTGCCGGTGGAGGTTCTGCCCTTCCTTCGCGCCAGCCGCTACATCGAATCCGACCTCTTCGAACAGATCGCCGCCTGCGATTTCGGCCCATTGCAGGGCGGTGCCAAGGTGGCGGCGATTATCGACTGGCTGCGCGGCGCCCTGACCTATCGCTGGGGCACCAGCACCTCGACCACGACGGCGATGAACGCCTACATGAACCGGCGAGGCGTGTGCCGTGACTATGCCCACATAGCAGCCGCCCTGTGCCGGGCCAGCGACATCCCGGCCCGCATGGTCAGCGCCTATGCCGTGGGACTTGAGCCGCAGGACTTCCATGCCGTGATCGAGGTCTATGTCGGCGGTCGCTGGCGGCTGGTCGATCCGACCGGTCGGGCGTGTCCCGAAACCCTCATCCGCATCGGTGAGGGCCGCGACGCCGCCGACATCGCCTTTCTGACGATCTTCGGCCGGGCCACCATGACGCGGCAGTCTGTGCGCGTTCGCGAGTTGTCACAGGAGCCGGCGGCGGCGTGAAGCCACCGGCAGCCATGTCCTAAAAGGGCATCAACCGGCGCTTACGGCTGTAGCCGAGATAGCCGATATTGGCCCCCAGCCGCAGACCCACGCCGGCGCGGATCGGGGCCAGGGTGATATCGTCGGCCTTCTGATAGTTTACGCCCAGGCCGCCGATCAGATAGGCCGTGCCCTCCACCCCGGGGAAGCGGCGGAAGATCGCGTCGGGATATTGAAGGTTGTAGCAGAGGGTGAAGACCCGGCTGGCATTGCCGCCCCAGTCCCAGCCCACCGACGGACCCTGCCAGAAGGTTTCCTGGGTTGGCCGCCCCTTCATGTAGAGTAGGCCGCGACCATATCGCAGACCGAAGGCGATGGCGCCCGAGCCCTCCTCGCCGGCGATATAGCCGGTGGGTTGGCCCTTTTCGCGGAACACCTTCTCGATGGCCGCGCCGGCGCTTTCGGCCGTGACGCCCAGAAAATTGGACGTGGCCCGGATCATCTCATCGGCCGAATAGGTCTGGGCTGCGCCGGTATCATAGGCCGGGGTGGTCGTGCCGCTGGAGGCCACGTCCTGGGCCATCGTCTGCTGGGGCATCGTCTCCTGGGCGAAGACGCCGGAGGCGCCCGAACTCGCACCCAGGGTGGCTGCGCCCGAGAGGATCAACTTGCGACGGTCCATGACGGCCCCTTCAGAAATATCGTTGCGCCACTGTCGCAGCCCATTGGGACCGGTTTGCGGCCGCCTGTTTTAAGGTTCGGTTAAGCATGAGGAAAACCGGCCGCCTGGAGGGCGGATCGCCCTCTCGCGAAGCGGCCCAAATGTGCTAGACGCGGGCGCATGACCTCTACGCCGCTCGACAAGATCCGTAATTTTTCCATCGTGGCCCATATCGACCACGGCAAGTCCACGCTGTCGGATCGCCTGATCCAGGAGACCGGCGGCCTGACCGCGCGCGAGATGACCGCGCAGGTTCTCGACAACATGGACATCGAGAAGGAACGCGGCATCACCATCAAGGCCCAGACCGTGCGTCTGGAATACAAGGCCGATGACGGCGAGACCTATATCCTCAACCTGATGGACACCCCCGGCCACGTCGACTTCGCCTACGAAGTCAGCCGCAGCCTGGCCGCCTGCGAAGGCTCGATCCTGGTCGTCGACGCCAGCCAGGGCGTGGAAGCCCAGACCCTGGCCAATGTCTATTCGGCCATCGACAACAATCACGAGATCGTCCCGGTCCTCAACAAGATCGACCTGCCCGCCGCCGAGCCCGAGCGGGTGCGCGCCCAGATCGAGGACCTGATCGGCCTTGACGCCAGCGACGCCGTGCTGTGCAGCGCCAAGTCCGGCGTGGGCATCCATGACGTGCTCGAAGCCGTGGTCACCCGCCTGCCGCCGCCCAAGGGCGACGAAAACGCCCCGCTCAAGGCCCTGCTGGTCGACGCCTGGTACGACGCCTATCTGGGCGTGGTGGTGCTGGTTCGCGTCATCGATGGCCGCCTGAAGGCCGGCATGAAGATCAAGATGATGCAGCACGGCTCGACCCACCTGATCGACCGGGTCGGCGTCTTCAAGCCCAAAAATACCCCCGTCGAGAGCCTCGGCCCCGGCGAGATCGGCTTCATCACCGCCCAGATCAAGGAAGTGGCCGACGCCGCCGTCGGCGACACCATCACCGACGAGAAGAAGCCCACCGACAAGGCCCTGCCCGGCTTCAAGGACGTGCAGCCCGTGGTGTTCTGCGGCCTGTTCCCGGTCGACGCCGCCGACTTCGAAGACCTGCGCGCCGCCGTCGGCCGCCTGCGCCTCAATGACGGCAGCTTCACCTACGAGATGGAAAGCAGCGCCGCCCTCGGCTTTGGCTTCCGCTGCGGCTTCCTTGGTCTGCTCCATCTGGAGATCATCCAGGAGCGCCTGTCGCGCGAGTTCGACCTCGACCTGATCGCCACCGCCCCCTCGGTGGTCTACAAGATCCACATGCGCGACGGCTCGGAGATCGAGCTGCACAACCCCGCCGACCTGCCCGACCCGATGCACATCGAGAGCATCAGCGAGCCCTGGATCAAGGCCACCATCTTCACCCCCGACGAGTATCTGGGCGGGGTGATCAAGCTGTGCCAGGACCGCCGCGGCCAGCAGCGCGAACTGTCCTATGTCGGCAACCGCGCCATGGTCATCTACGACCTGCCGCTCAACGAGGTGGTCTTCGACTTCTATGACCGCCTCAAATCGATCTCCAAGGGCTATGCCAGCTTCGACTATCAGGTCGAGGACTACAAGACCGGCGACCTGGTCAAGATGTCGATCCTGGTCAATGCCGAGCCCGTCGACGCCCTCTCCATGCTGGTCCACCGCGACCGCGCCGAGGGCCGGGGCCGGGGCATGTGCGAGAAGATGAAGGAGCTCATCCCCCAGCACATGTTCGTCATCCCCATCCAGGCGGCGATCGGCGGCAAGATCATCGCCCGCGAAACGGTTCGCGCCCTGCGCAAGGACGTCACGGCCAAGTGCTACGGCGGCGACGCGAGCCGCAAGCGCAAGCTGCTGGACAAGCAGAAGGCCGGCAAGAAGCGCATGCGCCAGTTCGGCAAGGTCGAGATCCCGCAGGAAGCCTTCATCGCGGCGCTGAAGATGGACGAGGATTGATCAACTAGGTCGGTCGCCTAACTGGGGCGATGTGTTCGTGGCGGCGTCTCGCCCAAGGCTGATTGCGCCGCCACGATCAGCGGCGGAAGGTAGGCACGCACCGTCGTCCAAACCTGGGTTTCGGCAACCTTCTGATAGACGTGCCTGAAAAAGTTGCCCGAATCCTCGATCTGCCGCCATGGCAAGTCGGGGTTCTGTTCTTGCTGGACACCGCGAAGGCGTCGAGCCGCTTCAGAGACGATCTCCAGACACCGCGTCACGGCATAGAAGGTCCGCCGATCATCGGCGAACTGCTCCAGCGTCATGCCGCTTATGAAGTCCTCAGCCAGACGGGCATTGTCCAAAATCGCCAGCCAGGCCAGCTCCTCCTTGGGCGTCGGCTCAACGTCAGAAGGCATAGACGGCGTCTTGATCCGCCGTCCGGCGCACCCGCTCGATCAACATGGCGTGGTCGGCCACATCGACCGGCACCGAGAACAGGCCCGCAATATATTGGGTGATGCCAACATAACCGTACACATCGACCTTCGCGGCGGGATCCAGCTCGACAAAGATGTCCAGATCGCTATCGGGCCGCGCCTCACCCCGCGCCGTCGAGCCGAACAGCGCCGCCCGCGAGACACCCATGGCGCGTAACGCCGTCTCGGCGGCGCGCAGAACAGCGATGACGGCGTCACGGGTCATGGGAGTATTGTAGCGGCAAAGCGCTTAGGGCGCGAGTAGTGGGCCGGGCTTAGGTAACAGTGCCCCAAACCGACGCCGAGCGCGCTGCATGTGGGCCTCGCCGATGGCGCACGGCGGAACTCGAAGGGCACGGTCAGCGCAATCCCCGTCCGGCGACCGGCATCCCGATGAAGTCTGCCCAGGCAAGCAACCCTCCCCCCCCCATTTTTCCCGTCTGAGCAGAAAGTCCGGGCCGGCTTCGTCCAGACCGTGTTGAATGGCTGTGGTTAATGCGCGTGGCGGGAGTCGGGTTCGGGTGGGCAGGTTGAGCGGGATGTTGCGGGCCTCGGCGGCGAGCCTGGCGATGATGGCGGTGCTCGGCGCGGATATCAGCCAGGCCGGCAGCGGCGATGACTGCCCGCCCAATCCCCAGCCCGGCAAGTGCTATGAAAAGGTCATGTCGCCGGCCCGGTACGAATCCTATGTCGAGCAGCTGATCGACCGGCCCAGCCGCACCGAAAGCCGGATCATCCCGGCCGTCTATCGCCTTGAGGAACGCCAGGAGCTGGTGACGCCGGCGCGGACCGAACGGGTCACCGTGCCCGCCACCTGGCGGACCGTTACTGAGACCGTCGTGGTCCGACCCGAATCGATCCGGATCGAGACCGTTGCGGCCGTCCATGAGACCGTGACCGAGCAGGTTTTGGTGCGTGAGGCCTATACCGAGTGGCGGCGCGGCATGCTGCTGGACCGGCGCGAGACCGCCCCGGGCCGGACCATGATGAGCCCGACCGGCGAGGTCCTGTGCCTGGTGGAGGTGCCGGCGGAATATCGCCTGGAGACCCGGCAGGTCATGGTCAGCCCGGCCCGTCAGGTGCGGGTCCGCGAGCCGGCCGAGATTCGGACCGTGACCCGTCAGGTGATCGACCGCGAAAGCCATGAGGCGCTCCGCGAGATCCCCGCCCAGTATCGCACGGTGGCGGTGCGGGTTCTGGTGACCCCGTCACGGGTCGAGACCTATGACAGCCCGGTGCTCTATCGCACGGTGGTCAGCAAGAGACTGATCAGTCCGGCCCGCTTTGAATGGCGCGAGATTACCTGCGACCCGGGCTCCTCGCAGACGCGCCGCGGGACCTGAACGCGCTTCCGGCTCTCAATGGGCCGGCGAAATCACGCCTGATCCTGCGCAGGGTGAGAATATCTTCCCCTGCCGGTTGAAAACCACGACACCATCGACCCGCGTTCGGTTAAGGTTAACGCGCTTTACCTCCGGACCGGCTTCCACGCAGGATCCGGAGCATGGGCGACGGGATGCAACGGGGTCGATGGGCTCATGAGGGGATCTGGAATGAAGTTGAAACTTGCCGCTGGCCTGCTGGCCATGCTGAGCGCCAGCGCCGTGGTCGGATCGGCCACTGCTGCGGAAGACTATCGTCGTCCGTCGCCGCCGATGCCGCCGTCGCCGATGCCTGCGATCGACTGCCTGTGCACCCGGGCGGTGCTCTTCTATGGCCCGACCTCTTCCTATGGCGACATCCGCGTCTCGGCGCCGGGCGTTCGGGTCTATGGCGAACCGGTGGTCGTGCCGTCGGGCCGCATCGATATCCAGGGCCCGCCGGTCTATGTCGACGCCCCGCCGATCCGCATCGCCGCGCCGCAGATCTATCTGCATCGTCCCGAAGTGCATGTGCGTCCGTCGGCCGTCACGGTCGATGCACCCGTGATCCACTTCACCGGCTGCGCCGACGGCGTGCGCTGCGCGCCCGCCCGCCCCTAAGGGCAGCAGGGCTAACAGCTCCAGAACTGGAAAAGGCGGGGTTCACACCCCGCCTTTTTTTTCTGGCCGCAACCGCCCTGATGAGGACGGGGATTGCGACGGGGATCAGGGCTTGCAGAAGTCGCGAGCCTCGCGGGCCAGGGCCATATCGCCACCGGCCAGGGCCGTCTTGACCGCCTCGTCGCACCGGGATTCGCTGAGCAGGGCCGTGACCCGGCCACGCAGAGCCGCCGCAACCTGGGCCTCCTCGCGCAGAACCCGCGCCGCGCGGCGATCGGCCGGCAGACAAAGAGACAGCCAGGTCGGGTCGGCGCATTTGGCGATCAGCCGGGCCCGCCGCACGGCCTCGGCGCTGCCGACCGTATCGGCGAACGGCCGGGCGGCCGCACTGGCCGGCGGCGCGGCGCTTGTAGCATCGCCTGGTGTGGCGTCGGTCGCAGGCGCGTCGATCGGGCGGACGACGGTCACCGACGGGATCTGGTAGTGGCACACCCAGCCCTTGGCCGTCATCTCGCAGGACTGCAGAGCGGCTTGAGCCTCCTGCGGCGCAGGGCCTTGCGCCAAGGCAAGCAAAAGCAGGAACATCGCCAACCTCACGCGCGGGGAGCCACTGTCCACGACCCTAGGGTCAATGGTGGCGGCACCCTAGCCGTTTATCCCGCCCCGCCCAAGATCGGGCCAATCTGCCGGGTCGGAGGCAGGCCCATCAGGCGGCGGCCGGGTCCAGACCGCTGGCGCCCGCGCTCAAATCGCGGCACGACTGCCGCCAACGGGAGGGACAAGTCCGTGGCGGTCGAGACCTATGACTACATCATCGTCGGCGCGGGGTCGGCCGGCTGCGTGCTGGCCAACCGGCTGTCGGCCGATCCGCAGCGGCGGGTGCTGGTGCTCGAGGCTGGGGGCCGCGACAACTGGATCTGGTTCCACATCCCGGTCGGCTATCTGTTCGCGATCGGCAATCCGCGCTCGGACTGGATGTATCGCACAGAGCCCGTGCCGGGGCTGGACGGCCGCAATCTGGCCTATCCGCGCGGCAAGGTGATCGGCGGATCGTCGGCGATCAACGCCATGATCTATATGCGCGGCCAGGCGGCCGACTATGACGGCTGGCGCCGGCGGGGTCTGGCCGGCTGGGGGTGGGACGATGTCCTGCCGCTGTTCAAGGCCCAGGAAGACCATATCGCTCCGCCGTCGGAGCATCACCAGTCGGGCGGCGAGTGGCGGGTGGAGCATCCGCGCATGCGCTGGAAGGTGCTGGACGCCTTTGCCAAGGCGGCGGCGCTGGAGGGCATCCCCGCCAGTCCGGACTTCAACGGCGGCGACAATGCCGGCTCGGGCTATTTCAACGTCAACCAGCGGGCCGGGCTGAGGTGGAGCGCGGCACGGGGGTTTCTGAAACCCGTGCTGTCGCGGTCCAATCTGGAGCTGCGCACCGGAGCGCGGGCCAGTCGGGTGATCCTCGAGAACGGCCGGGCCGTGGGCGTGGCCTGGCTTGAGGGCGGGGAGACGCGCGAGGCGCGGTGTCGCGGCGAGGTGGTGCTGAGCGCCGGGACGGTGAACACCCCTCACCTGCTGGAGCTGTCGGGTATCGGCGACGGCGCGCGGCTGGCGGGTCTGGGGCTGAGCGTGCATCGCCACCTGCCGGGGGTGGGCGAGAACCTGCAGGACCATCTGCAGATCCGGCCGATCTATCGCGTCAGGGGCGTGGCGACCCTCAATGCCCACTATGCCTCGCTGTGGCGGCGACCGCTGATGGCGCTGGAATATGCGCTGCTGCGGCGCGGGCCGATGTCGATGGCCCCGTCGCACATGGGAGCCTTCGCCAGGACCTCGCCGGACCATGCGACGCCCAATGTGCAGTTCCACGTCCAGCCGCTGTCACTGGACCGGTTCGGCGAGCCGCTGCACCGCTTTCCGGCCATCACGATCAGCGTCTGCAACCTGCGGCCCTCCAGCCGGGGGAGCATCCATGGGGGCAGTCCTGATCCGGCCGCCGCGCCGCTGATCCAGCCCGACTATCTCTCGACCGCCGAGGACGAGCGGGTGGCCATCGACTCCCTGCGCCTGATCCGCCGCATCGTCGCCCAGCCGCCTCTGGCCTGCTATGGCCCTGACGAGATGAGCCCGGGGCTGGCGATCGACGACGACGCCGGACTGCTGGCGGCGGCGCGGCAACTGGGCACGACGATCTTCCACCCGGTCGGCACGGCGAAGATGGGTCTGGCCGACGATCCGATGGCTGTCGTCGATGGGCGCCTGCGGGTGCTGGGGATCGAGGGCCTGCGGGTTGCCGACGCCTCGGTGATGCCGGCCATCGTCTCGGGCAACACCAATTCTCCCACCCTGATGATCGCCGAAAAGGCCGCGCGGATGATCCTGGAGGACGCGCGCTAGACCGCTTCGACCTCGACGGGCTCGACGGCCTGGGGCGGGCGCAGCTTGTAGAACCGCAGCTCGCGGCCCAGGTCGTAGAGGCGGTACAGACGGAAGACGTCGGGCCGGGTGGTCCACAGGGCGTCTTCGGCGTCGGTCAGGGCCATGGGCGTGCCGACCCCGCCGGTGGTGGTCTTGACCACGATCAGCCGCTCTTCGCCGGTGGGCTTGAAGCTGAGGATGTCGTGGCCGGCAAGGTCGACGGGGGGCCGGGCCGGACGCACCTGATCGGCCAGGTCAGCGCGGCCGTGCTCGCGCAGGCGGCGCTGCTCGAAGGCCGTGACGGCGGCGCGGCCGGCCTCGGCCAGCAGGCTGTTGGCATGGTCGCGGCCGGCGGGGTCGAACTTGGCGATCAGCCGTTCGGCGCGGGGGCTGGGCTGCAGCTGTTCGGGCTCGAAGGCCGGCGGCGGTCCCTCGACCAGATGCAGCGGCTCGCGGGCCGTGAACAGCACCGGCGGGCGCATGGCGGCCGTGATCAGGGTCGGCCTGGCGGAAAGCTGGCGGTCGACGGCGTCAAGCAACTGGTCATGCAGTTTCCAGCGCGGGGCGAAGTCCTTGAGGATCGGCACGCCGATCAGGCTGAGGGCGGCCGAGATGTTGCGCTGGCGAAACTCGATGGCTCCGCCGGGACGGCCGGTGACGAATCGCAGGGCGCGCTGGTGGCCGGCGGCCTTGAGCTCCTGACCGGCCAACTGCTTGGCCAGCATGACGAAATAGTCGCCGACCACGAGGTCCAGGTCGGCCTCGGTCCAGTCTCCGGTCTTGTGTGTCTCATCGCTCACGCGGTGACGATGCCTCAGGCGAGGGCGTCGCGCCACAACAGCTTGACCCTGACCTAGGGCGCGGGGCGAACCGGCGGCTTGGGCGCCTCAGCGATGGGTTCCTCGTCGGACTTCAGGCCCGCCGCCTTCAGGGCGCGGGAGATCGAGGTGACGGGCTCGCCGCGCACCACCTGGAAGGTCAGGACCAGGGGCTCGGCGGGGTTGTCGCCGAGATTGGCGAAGCCCCCGGCCCGCTCGCCATTGAGGGCGACCCTGTAGGTGCGGTTGGCCAGCACCCGGCACAGCAGGACGAAGGTCTTCTGGTCGTTGAGCAGCCGGGGGGTCTTGATGCATTCGGGCGGCTCGCCGCCCTCCGCGACGGCGTAGTTCCAGGCCCTGGGGTTCATCTTCTGATCGAAGGCGACCTTCACGATCAGCACGCCGGGGGCGATGGTCTCGCCCTGGGCTGGATAGGTGGCCACCACCCTGGGCGGCAGGGTCGGCGGCATCACCGTGACCGGCGAGACGGCCGTGGGCTCCTCGCGGACCTGGGCGGTCGCGCCGGTGGCGCTGGCGAGGAAAACGGTCAGGGCGAGGGCGCTAAGGATCATGGCGCGAGCTTGACCGCCAAGCGCGGCGTTCTCAAGGCGGATGCGCGCCTCCCCGCCGCAGATTGTGCTATAGGCGCGATCATGACCGATACGCCCGACCTTTCCAACGAAACGCCGATCCAGCGCGCCCTGCGCCTGAAGAAGGCCGCCATCGACGCCAAGCCCAAGCCGCCGCGCGGCGGCAAGTTCCAGCGCGAACAGGCCGCCGGCGTCCAGGCCGGCAAGTCCAAGCCCTGGATGAGCCGCTAGCCGATGCGCGTGCTGGGTCGAACCTCGTCGATCAATGTCCGCAAGGTGCTGTGGACGCTGGACGAGCTGGGCCTGGCCTGTCAGCGCGAGGACTGGGGCGCGGGCTTTGCGGCCACCGACGATCCTGCGTTCCTGGCGCTCAACCCCAATGGCCTGATCCCGGTGCTGGTCGACGACCGGGGGCCGCTGTGGGAGAGCAACACCATCTGCCGCTATCTGGCTCACCGCCACGGCGACGGCGTCTTGCTGCCCGCCGATCCGCGCGGCCGGGCCGGGGTGGAGCAGTGGATGGACTGGCAGGCCACCGAGCTGAACGGGGCCTGGCGCTACGCCTTCCTGGCCCTGGCCCGCAAGGCGCCGGGCTTTGACGATCCGGCCAGCATCGCGGCCAGCACGGCGGCGTGGAACGGGGCCATGACCCTACTGGATCGCCGGCTGGAGACCACCGGGGCCTATGTGGCCGGCGAAGCCTTCACCCTGGCCGACGTGGTGCTGGGCCTGTCGACGCACCGCTGGGCGGCGACGCCGATCGACCACGCCGACCTGCCGGCCGTGCGCGCCTATCAGGCGCGGCTTTGCCAGCGCGCCGCCTTTGGGCCGCATGCGCGCCCCGACGTTCCCTGAACCGGCCTACCTTCCGCCACGTCGCCCTTCCCCTATCCTGCCGCTTGCCCCCATGATCGCGGCAACGGGAAAAAACGGGGGAGGCCTTGATGCGGTGGATTCTGCGCGGGATCGGCGGACTGCTGGCGCTGGTGGTGCTGGCGGCGGTCACCCTGATCATCGTCGACCGGTCCAGCCTGTCCAAAGCGCCTGACAAGGCGGCCCTGATCGCGGTCGGCCAGCGCTATGACGTCCGCATCCGCCGCGACGAATGGGGCGTGCCGCACATCCTGGGCAAGACCGACGCCGACGCCGCCTATGGCCTGGGCTTCGCCCAGAGCGAGGACGACTTCGCCACCCTGCGCGACGTGACCCTGGCCACCCGCGGCGTGCTGGCCCGCACCAAGGGCGCCTCGGCCGCGCCGACCGACTATGTGGTCTCGCTGCTGGGCGTCTGGCCGACGGTCAACGCCAATTACGACAGGCTGCCGGCGCAACTGCGCGCCGTGCTTCAGGCCTATGCCGACGGGGTCAACCACTATGCCGCCCTCAATCCCAAGGTCGTGACGCCCGGCCTGCTGCCGGTCACCGGCAAGGACATCGCGGCGGGCTTTGTCTTCAAGCAGCCGTTCTTCTACGGCCTGGACGGCGAGCTGAAGAAACTCACCGCGCCCGATGCGCCCCCTCCCCCACCGAAAGGCTCCAACGGCCTGGCCATCGCCCCGTCGCGCAACGCTGACGGCGCCACCCGCCTGCTGGTTAATTCGCACCAGCCCTATACCGGCCCGGTGGCCTGGTACGAGGCCGTGGTGCAGAGCGGCCAGGGCTGGCATGTGGCCGGCGGCTTCTTCCCCGGCTCGCCGTTCATGCTGCATGGCCACAACGCCACCCTGGGCTGGGCCAATACCGTCTCCAAGCCTGACCTGGTCGACACCTACCGCCTGACCATCAATCCGCAGGACAAGAACCAGTACCGGCTGGACGGCGCCTGGCGCGACTTCGAGATCTCCACCGCCATCCTGCGCGTCAAGCTGTGGGGCCCCATCGTGCTGCCGGTGCGCAAGGCGGTGCTGCGCTCGGCCCATGGCCCGGTGCTGGAGACCAAGGCCGGCGTCTTCGCCATCCGCTATGCCGGCATGGGCGAATACCGCCAGCCGGTGCAGTTCTGGAAGCTGGGCAAGGCGACCAACCTGGCCGAATGGCGCGCGGCCATCGCCACCCACGCCCTGCCCAGTCTGAACTATGTCTATGGCGACGCGGCCGGAAACATCGGCTTCGTGCACAACGGCCAGTATCCCAACCGCACGGCCAAGGCCGACTGGGCCAATGTGCTGCCCGGCGACCGCTCTGACCTGATCTGGCAGGGCTATCGCCCGGTCGAGCAGAGCCCGCAGCTGTGGAATCCCAAGTCAGGCTATGTCTACAACTCCAACAACAGCCCGTTCGAGGCCAGCGCCCCGGCCGATAATCTGAAACCCACCGACTTCCCCGTCGCGATGGGCCTGCAGACCAACATGACCAACCGCGCCCTGCGGGTGCAGGAGACGGTCGGGGTCGATGCGGCGATCACCGACGAGAGCTTCCGGCGCTACAAGTACGACCTGACCTATAGCCAGCGCTCCAGCGTGGCGGAGATGATCGCCAAGGTCACCGCCGTCGATCCGAAGGGCGACAAGGACCTGGCCGCTGCCCAGGCTATCCTCAAGGGCTGGGACCGCCAGACCGACGTCAAGAATCGCGGCGCGGCCCTGGCGGCCCTGATGAGCCAGCCGATCCTGTTTGCCCGCACCAGCGGCGAGGCCGAGCCCGATCCGATGGACACGCTGAAGGCCGCTATCACCACCCTGAAGACCCATTTCGGCCGGCTGGACCCCGAATGGGGCCAGGTCAACCGCATCCGCCGCGGCAAGGTTGATCTGCCCATCGACGGCGCCGCCGACACCTATCGCTCGGTCTGGGGCGTCCCGCAAAAGGACGGCACCACCACCGCCGAAGGCGGCGACACCTTCATCATGTTCGTCACCTGGGACCGGAACGGGAAACTGTCGTCCGACAGCATCCACCAGTTCGGCTCAGCGACCCTGGATGCAGGGTCCAAGCACTATGCCGACCAGACCCCGCTGTTCGTGGCGATGAAGACCAGGCCGGTGCTGTTCACCGAGGACCAGCTGAAGGGCCATGTGCGGGAGGATTACCGGCCGGGGGGGCGGCAGGCTCCGTAGCGGACTGTTTGAAGGTCAGCTTAGGGTGGTTGTCGGGCTCAGATCCTTCTCCCCTTGCGGGAGAAGGTGTCGGCCGAAGGCTGACGGATGAGGGGTCGAAAGTCCTGTCCGGCAAGGCTGTGAAACCCCTCATCCGACCTGCTGCGCAGGCCACCTTGCTCCCGCGAGGGGAGAAGGATCCATGTCCGACTAGGGTCGGAGTACTGACCCGCTCGCGCGGGAGGGGTATTTGTTCGGCGCTGAGGGACATCGGGATCCTCCTGTCTGAAGAGGAACGTGGGTCGGCCACGTCCTCCTCGAGACAGGAGGCGAGTGATGCCCGAAGACGCGATCCACCCGCTGCGTCGCAGGATGGTCGAAGACATGACCCTCCACGACTTCGATCAGCGCACCCAGCAGGCCTACATCCGATCGGTTCGATCCTGCTGCCGCTACTGCGGCAGGACCCCGGGCCAGCTGACGTTCGAGGATGTGCGGCTCTATCAGCTGCACCTGACGTGGAGCGGCTTGGCCCCGGCCAGCATCAACGGGGCGATGGTGGCGCTGCGGTTCGTCTTCCCGGTGACGCTGAAGCGCCCGGAGGCGATCGATTACATCCCGATCGTCCGCCAGCCCCAGCGGCTGCCCGTGGTGCCGACGCCGGACGAGGTCGCGCGGCTGTTGCAGGCGGCGCTGGGGCTCAAGTGGCGCACGGCGCTCAGCGTGGCCTCTGGCGCGGGCCTGCGGCCTGCGCCGAACCCGAGCCGGCCGCAAAGCCACTGATCGCTTGCCCTTGCTGCGGCGGCCGCATGATCCTCGTCGAGGTCTTCGAGCGCGGGAGCGGGCCCGGCAGTCCACCACCCGGGCCTGGATACCGGCCCGTGTTCCGGCCCGTGTTCCGGATCGACTCGTCATGACGCTCGTGGCCGTCACCCCACTCCACCGCAGCGCCACAGCAACGGCCAAGGGCCGCATGACCAGCCCTGCGCGCCAACGGCAAAAAGCTAGTCCCGGCGCCCAGGACAAGCGCGATCGTCACATCATCAGGGGCGTCGTGACGGAGAAAACTGGCGGCCCACTCCCGCGACCATGCCGGTCAGCGCTTCGCCAGCGACCTCCTG
>JANOSS010000070.1:0-13586 GCA_031415995.1 Caulobacter sp.
CGATCGGCCACAAACCCAAGCTTGGCGTCTTCCACTGATCCGGTCTTCCATGGCATCGGCAGGTGTCCTCCTGCCGGCCCGGCTAACTGTCAGGGATGTATCTGGACAATAGTGTCAGGACTCTATCCGGACCGGACCGCCTCTCACCCTCCCACCGCCTGCGGCGGCGGGCCCCTCCCTCTCTCAAAAAGAGAGGGGTTCCGTGCGCGCCGTATGGCTCGGCAAAGCCACCGCCCCCCTCGGGCAGAGCCCTTCTTACATCTCACGGCGCGACGATCGCCGGTCTGGACAGGTTGCTCAAGGACGGCGCTCCGCGCCGCCGCGTCGCGGCTGGCTGCGGGCCAGTGTCGGCGGACCAACCTGTCCAGACCGGCACGCTACAGCCTCCAGGAGATGTAAGGCCTGGCGCGACGCGGGGCGTCGGCTTTAGGGCGGGCAGCCAAAGCATGCTTTGGCCCCTGGTCGGACTCAATAAACCCTCTCTCAAAGAGAGAGGGTTTCGATCAGAGCGGCCGCTCGCCACCCTTCTCAGCCGCTCGAAAGCTCCGCTCCCCGGCGCCGATGCCGGCCGCCGCTCACGCACCCGACGGTGATGGCCCCTACGCCTCCCCCGTCCGCCGCTCCAACGCCGGCTGTCCATGCCGCGCAGCCATGATCTCACCGATCACCGCCACCGCCACCTCGAACGGGGCCTTGCCGCCGAGGTCCAGACCGATTGGCGCGCGCAGCTTGGCGAGATCCTGATCGGTCAGGCCGGCCGCCTTCAGGCGTTCGAGCCGCTCGCCCAGCCGACGCCGGGCGCCCAGCAGGCCGACATAGGGCGCGTCCGAGGGCAGGGCGGTCAGCAGGGCGGCGTGGTCGATGTCCAGGTCGTGGCCGCAGATGGCGACGAAGGTCCAGGCGTCGAGGCCTAGGTCGGTGAGGGCGTCGTCGGCCGGGTCACGGCTGTAGGTCACGCCGGCCAGGGGCGGCGGTGCGGCGGGGCCCTTGGGCCGGATCAGGAAGGTCTCGAAGCCGGACTGCGCGCCCAGGCTGGCCACGGCCAGAGCGGTTGGATCGCTGCCGACCACCACCAGCCTCGGGACCGGGTCATAGGCGCGCTCGAAGGCGCCGGGCCAGGGGGCCATCGGCTCTTCCAGGCACTGCCGCCGTTCGCCGTCGCTGGCCCAGAAGGCCGGGAGGCGGGCGTCGGCCAGTCGCAGCAGGGTGGCCGCTGCGGGGTCGCCCGGCGCGATGCGCTCGACCAGGATCTCGATCCGCGCGCCGCACAGCAGGCGGATGTCAGGCCAGGGGCTGCCCTCGCCATAGATCAGCCGACGCGGCGCACCGTCTTCGAGACAGGCCAAGGCGTGACCCTCGACATCGGCCTCGATGCAGCCGCCGGACAGAAAGCCGGACAGAATATTTTTTCCGAACACCATCTGCGTCCCGACCGGGCGCGGGCCGCCGCCGCCCAGGGCGACGATGGTGGCGAGAGCCGCCGGACCCGCCAAAAGCGCCGCCCGCAGGGCGGGTCGGGCGTCATCGGCCATGCCGTGAAGGGGCCAGTCGGCGGCCGTTTGAAAGCTGTTCATCAAGGGCGACTTTAACCCCTCGGCAAGGTTCCAGAAACGCCTTCTTCAAACCTTGGCGCGTAGGGTCAGCGAACAAAGGTGTCGTTCCTCACGGATGGTCATGCCCATTTCGGTCTCAAAACTTGGTCTCGCGGCCGCCCAGTTCGGGCTCGACGGCATGACGTCGTCGCCGCGCGGCCGCTCGCCTGAAGCCGAAGCGCGCGACATCCTCAGCATCGCCGACCGTTCGCAGCTGTCGGTGCTGGACGTTTCGGGCGTCTATGGCCGCGCCGAATCCATCCTGGGCGACCTCATTCCCCGCCCGGTCAATTTCCGCGTCACCCTGTCGACCGCCCGCGCGGACCGGGGTCCAGACTTTGTCGAGGCCGAGGCCCGCAGCAGCCTGCGCCGCCTGGGCCTGGAGCGCGCCGACGCCATCATCGTCCAGTCGCCTTCCGATCTGTTCGGCCCGCACGGCGCGGCCCTGTGGGATCGCCTGGCCCGCCTGCGCGACGAAGGCCTGTTCCAGAAGGTCGGCGTCTCGGCCCACGCCAGCGATGATCCGGTCGGCGTGGCCCGCCGCTTCAAGCCCGACATTCTGCAAGCTCCGGCGTCCTTGCTCGACCAGCGCCTGCTGGCCGATGGCTCCCTGGCCCGCATCGCGGGCATGGGCGTCGAGGTGCAGCTGCGCTCGATCTTCCTCAATGGCCTGCTGTTCCTGCCGCCCGATCGGGTGCCGGCCCAGCTGAAGGGCGCCTCGGGCCGTCTGTCGCGCGTGCGCCGGATGATCGCCGAGGGCCGTTCCGATCCGCTGCAGGCCGCCCTGGGCTTTGCCCTGTCGCGTCCGGAAGCCAGCGCCGTCCTGGTCGGCGTGACCTCCGCCGCCGAGCTCTCGGCCGTGGTCGCCGCCGCCTCCAGCCCGCCGCCGGATCTCGACTGGGACGACATGGCCATTGACGATCCGGTCGCTCTCGATCCGCGGCGTTGGGTCGCTTAGGCGACTCCCCGAATCAAACCCGACAGTCCGTAGCCTGCCCAGCACCAGCGGTCGCACCAGTGGCCCCTGACTATGGTTTATGACGCGTAAGTCTCTGATTCATCCGACTTTTATCATTGCCAGCTAGGCTATGCGGAACAACAGCTTTCAGGGGAGAGCGTCGTGATCCTTACCGTCCTGCAGGCCCGCATGGGTTCCCGACGCCTTCCGGGCAAGGCGATGGCCACGCTCCAGGGCGAGCCGATGATCATCCGCCAGCTGGAGCGCCTGCGCAGCGCCCGCTGTCCGACCAAGATCATCGTCGCCACCAGCACCGAAGCTTCCGACGACGCCCTGGCCGGCTTCGTGGTCTCGCGCGGTTACACAGTTCATCGCGGGGCCGGGGCCGACATCCTCGACCGCATCGCCCGCTGCGCTGAAGCCATCAGCTCGGTCAGCCATGTGGTGAGGGTCAAGGGCGACGCGCCGTTCGTCGATCCGGGCATCGTGGACGAAGCTGTCCGCCTGGCCCTGGCCAGCGGCGCCGCCTACACGTCCAACCACGTCCGGCGCAGCTATCCGGCCGGTCTCGAGGTCGAGGTGATCACCGCCAACGCCCTGCGCGTCGCGGCCGCCGAGGCTCGCGACCCGACGGCCCGCCTATCGCCGACCGCCGCCATTCGCAACGATCCGACCCGGTTCAGTCAGGCCCACCTGAAGGCCCGTCGCGACTGGTCGCATCTGGACTGGCGGGTCAAGACCGCCGCCGACCTGGCTTTCGCCCGGTCGATCTACAACGCGCTGCACCCGGTCGATCCCGGCTTTTGCATGAACGACGTGCTGGACCTGGTGGAAAGCCATCAGGACCTGGCACGGTTCGCGGCCTAGCATCCGACCGTTCGGGCAAGAAAAAGGGCGCCGAGCGGCTTCGCTCGGCGCCCTTTTGATTTGCTGGGCCTACTTCCAGGCGCCGTAGGGATCGACCGACGGCTTGCCCAGCGCCTGGGCCACGGCCGGGTGGGTCAGTTCGCCCTTCAGCACATTGAGACCGCGCGCCAGGTGGAGGTTGGTCTTCAGGGCGTCCAGGCCGTGGTCGGCCAAGGCCAGGCCAAACGGCAGGGTGGCGTTGCCCAGGGCTTCGGACGAGGTGCGCGGCGCGGCGCCGGGCATGTTGGCCACGCAGTAGTGCACGACGCCGTCGACCGTATAGGTCGGATCGGCATGGGTGGTCGGCTTGCTGGTCTCGAAACAGCCGCCCTGGTCGATGGACACGTCAACCAGCACCGAGCCGGGCTTCATCTGCTTGAGGTGCTCGCGGCGCACCAGCTTGGGGGCGGCGGCGCCGGCGGTCAGCACGGCGCCGATGATCACGTCGGCCTTGAGGATCTCTTCCTCGACGGCCGCGAAGGTCGAATAACGGGTCAGGATGCGGCCCTGGTACAGGTCGTCCAGCTCGCGCATGCGCGGGATCGAGCGTTCCAGCACCACCACCTCGGCGCCCAGGCCGGCGGCCATGCGCGCGGCGTTGGAGCCGACCACGCCGCCGCCCAGCACGACCACGCGGGCCGGGGGCACGCCGGGCACGCCGCACAGCAGCAGCCCCATGCCGCCATTGTGCTTGAGCAGGGTCTCGGCGGCCGAGAACACGGCGATCCGGCCGGCCACTTCCGACATCGGGGCCAGCAGCGGCAGGCCGCCGCGCGCGTCGGTGACGGTCTGATAGGCGATGGCCGCGCAGCCGCTGCTGAGCAGGCCTTCGGTCTGGGCCGGATCCGGCGCCAGGTGCAGATAGGTGAACAGGATGTGGCGGGGCTCGAGCTTCTCCCACTCGATCTTCTGCGGTTCCTTGACCTTGATGATCATGTCCGCGCCGGCGAACACCGCCACAGCGTCGGCGGCGATGGTCGCGCCGGCCTTGAGATAGGCATCATCGGCATAGCCGGCCCCGAGACCGGCCCCGGACTGAACCACAACGCCATGGCCGTGGCCGACATATTCCCGGACGGCCGTGGGGGTCAGGCCGACGCGGTGTTCGCCGGGTTTGATCTCTGAAGGGACGCCAACGCGCATGATGATTTCCTCCTGAAGGATTTTGACGCCAATTTACGCCTCTTGGCCTGCAGGTTTCTTGGGGATTTCGTGCGAAGAGAACTATGGTATGCAGGAATCCTGCGTCAAATGGGTTAGGCATGAAGAAACCCGCCGTTGATCTCGACAGCTTTGACCGGAAGCTCCTGACTCTGCTGCAGCGGCGGGGGCGGGCCAGCTATGTGGAAATGGCCGAGGCCGTGAACCTGTCGGAGTCGGCCTGCCTGCGCCGGGTGCGGGCCCTTGAGGAGGCCGGGGTCATCGGGCGCTATGCGGCCGTGATCGACGAACGCGCCGTGGGCCTGCCGCTCAGCGTCTTTGTCACCGTGACCCTGTCGTCCCAGGCCGAGGCCACCCTGAGCGCCTTCGAGAAGGCCATAGCCAATGTGCGCGAAGTGGCCGAGTGCTATCTGATGACCGGCGGCTCGGACTATCTGTTGCGGCTGGTGGTCAGTGATGTCGACGACCTGGAGCGGGTTCACGCCCAGGAGCTGACGCGCATTCCCGGGGTGGTCCGGGTCAGTTCCAGCATCGCCCTGCGCACCGTGGTCAAGCGCGCCGAATTGCCGCTGTGATCTCGTTGCGAAAAACTACGCTCGGTTAACCTTGTCTCTCTAGTCCTTTAGCCGACAGACAACCCGCGTCGGGGGACGAGATGGTTTCGAGAAGACTTTTACTGGGCGCCTTGGCCTCGGGACTGACCGGCGTACCGCTCGCCGCCCTGGCCGAGGGTGATGACCATCACGCCCCCGCGCCGCGCAAGGCCGCACCGAGGCCCAAGGCGGCGGCCCCGGCCCATGCCTCTGCCGCGCCGGTACGCTCGACCGTCGCCGAATACCCCAAGCCGGCCGAGACCCACACGCCCGAAATCATCATCAATCCCGACGAAGCGCTGGGCCGCCTCAAGCACGGCAACGCCATCTTCGCGCGTGGCGGCGCCAGCATGGCCCTACCCAGCTGGGCGCGGATCAATGAGCTGTCGAATGGCCAGAAGCCTTTCGCGATCATCGTCGGCTGTTCCGACAGCCGGGTGCCGCCGGAACTGGTCTTTGACTGCACCCTGGGCGAGCTGTTCGTGGTGCGCGTGGCCGGCTCGACCGTCAGCCGCGAAGGTCTGGGTTCGATCCTCTATGCCGTCGAGCACCTGGGCGCGCCGCTGATCGTCGTGCTGGGTCACACCAAGTGCGGCGCGGTTGGCGCGGCGGTGGATGTTGTCACCAAGCACAGCCATCTGCACGGAGCCCTGTTCGACATGGCCCTGCCGATCGTTCCCGCCGTTCTGGCGGCCCAGGCCAAGTCCCCGGCCGATCTGCAGGACGCGGCAATCCGCCAGAATGTCCGCGACACGGCCGAGCGCCTGAAGTCGGCTGACGAAATTCTGTCCGGCCGGATCGCCGCTGGTCGGCTGAAGATCGTCTCGGCCTGTTACAGCCTGTCGACGGCCCAGGTCGAGTTCAACGTATAAGCTTGTGCGACAACGGGCTCACGCCCGTTGACCCGGCGCAGACCTTGGCATCACATCGCCCCGCAAACGTGGTGAACCGGGGGATGCTGCATGTCGACGGACGAGACACCGCCCGCGAGCGGTCCTGAAGCGTCGACTCCCGGCCCGCGCGCGGCGTTTCTTGAGCGTCTGAAGGCCTGGCGGCCAGACGGTGGTCAGACTCGCATGATCGCCGTGGCCGCTGCGGCCCTCGTCGTCGGCTTCGGCGGGGGCATCCTTGCCGGCAAGGCTGGCGAGCTGGGCTGGTTCGGCGCTAGCAAGAGCGCCGTGGCCTCATCCCCGGTCAAGGGCCAGGCCTGGTCGCTGTTCGGCAAGCCCCGCGCAGCCGGCGCACCGCGTCGCGGAATCCCCAAGCCTGAAGGCTTCGCCGTCTGGCAGAGCCGCATCGACAGTTCCGGCCAGGACCCGATGGCCTGCGTGCGGATGAGCAAGGCCCTGGATCCCTCCAAGGCCTATGCCGACTATGTGCTGATCTCGCCCGACATCGGCCGCACGCCCGCCGTGCGGGTCAAGGGCGACGAGCTGTGCGTCGGCGGGGTCGGCTTCACCGATCACCGCGTCACCCTGCTCAAGGGCCTGCCCGGCAAGGGCGGCGAAACCCTGGCGACAAACGCCGACGTCGACTTCACCTTTGGCGAGAAGCCGCCCTATGTCGGGTTCGCCGGCGACGGGGTCATCCTGCCGCGCGAGGACGCCGACGGTGTGGGTATCGAGACCATCAATGTCTCTACCCTGGCCATCGAGGTCTGGCGGGTTTCCGACCGCAATCTGGTGCGCAAATCGATCAGCGCGCCCGATCCCACGGGTGAAGGCGACTGGGCGGGCGACTATGGCGACGACAGTGTCGGCGAGGACGGCCGCCGCGTCTGGAAGGGCGTGGTGCCCGTCACCGGCGCGACCGGCCAGAAAGCCACCACCGTCTTCCCGCTGGGCGCGGTGCTCAAGGACATGAAGGCCGGGGGCTACATGATCAAGGCGCGCGACGCCTCGGGCGGTCGCAATCCGGATGAGGAGGGCGACACCCCGCCCGCCCAGGCCCGGCGCTGGATCGTGTTCACCGACATGGCGATGATCGCCTATGACGGCTCGGAATCCCTCGACGTGGTGGTCCGCTCGCTGAAGAGCGCCAAGACCCTGTCCGGGGTCCGCGTGGCCCTGGTCGCCAAGGACGGCGAGGACCTGGCCGAGGCGAAAAGCGACGCCGACGGCCGGGTGCGCTTCCTGCGCCCGCTGCTGAACGGCGAAGGCTCCGAGCGCGCCAAGATGGTCATGGCCTATGGTCCGCTGGGCGACCTGGCGGTGCTGGACCTGGACCGCTCGCCGGTCGACCTGTCCAAGCAGGGCGTCGGCGGCCGCGAAGGCGCCACCGCCGGCCGCTCGACCCGCAGCGATATCGACGGCTATCTCTATGCCGATCGCGGCATCTATCGTCCGGGCGAGACCGTCCACCTGACGGCCATGGTTCGCGACCGGCTGGCCAGGGCCGTCAATGACCGCAAGGGCGAGATCGTCGTCAAGCGGCCCTCGGGCGTCGAGTTCAAACGCTATCCGTTCAGCGGCGCCAAGGCCGGCGCCGTGCTGGCCGACATCGCCCTGCCGCGCTCGGCGCCGCGTGGGCGCTGGGTGGCCGAACTGAAGATCGAGGGTATCGAGGCCGCTTCCGGTAGCCTGACCTTCAGCGTCGAGGACTTCGCGCCGCAACGCCTGGCCGTTACGGCCACGGGCCAGGAGTCTATCCCGCTCGGCGTGGGCGAGACCCGCAAGGTCGATGTCTCGGCCCGCTTCCTGTATGGCGCGCCGGGTGCCGGCCTGCAGACCCAGGGCGAGGCGCGACTGCGCGCCGACGCCGATCCCTTCCCCGCCTACAAGGACTATGTCTGGGGCGACGCCGACAAGCCGTTCGAGGAGAAGTTTCTGGAACTGGGCACGACGGTCACCGATGGCGAGGGCCGGGCGGTGCTGTCGGTCGCCAGCGATCTGGCCGGCGACACGGCCCAGCCTCTGGTCGCCGCCGTCACCACCTCGGTGTTCGAGCCGGGCGGCCGTCCGGTCCGCGAGGGCCTGGATCTCAAGGTCCGCGCCAAGCCGCTGTATTTCGGGGTCAAGATCGACCATGGCGACAGCGCCAAGGGTGATCCGCCGATCAGCCTGAACATCATCGCCGTCAACGCCGCCGGCCAGCGGGTGGGCGCGACCGCGACCTACACCCTGATCAGCGAGAACTGGGACTATGACTGGTTCCAGCAGGACGGCCGCTGGCAATGGCGGCGCACCAGCCGCGACGCGGTGGTGGCCAAGGCTGCGGTGAACATCGGGGCCGGCGATCCGGCCCGCTTTACCCGCCGCCTGGGCTGGGGCGACTATCGTCTCGTGGTCGAGGGCGCCGATGGCTCCCGCACCGTCACCCGTTTCGCCGCCGGCTGGGGCTCGCCCGCCAAGGACGCCGAGGCCCCGGATTTCGTACGCGTCAGCGCCGGGACCAAGGCCTATGTCCAGGGCGATACGGTCGAGATCACCCTGAAGCCGCCCTATGCGGGCGAGGCCCAGGTGGCCGTCGCCACCGACCGCCTGATCGACCTGAAGACCGTCACCGTCGGCGAGAACGGGACGACCGTGCGCCTGAAGACCTCGGCCGCCTGGGGCGGCGGGGCCTATGTGATGGTCAGCGTCATCCAGCCGCGCGATCCGGTCGCCTCGCCCAAGCCGCGCCGCGCCCTGGGCCTGGTTTATGTGCCGCTGGATCCCAAGAGCCGGAAGCTGACCGTCGATCTGGGCACGCCGGTGAAGATCGACTCCAAGGCCCCGGTCGAGATCCCCGTGGCGGTGAAGGGCCTGGGCCTTGGCCAGCGCGCCCACGTCACCATCGCGGCGGTGGACGAGGGTATCCTGCGCCTGACCCGTCAGGACAGTCCCGATCCGGTGAAATGGTACTTCGGCAAGCGCGCCCTCGGCGTCGACTATCGCGACGACTATGGCCGCCTGCTCGATCCCAATCTGGGCGCGCCGGCCAACGTCAATTTCGGCGCCGACGAGGTGGGCGGCGAGGGCCTGACGGTGACGCCGATCAAGACCGTGGCCCTGTGGTCGGGCGTGGTCGAAACCGGCCTGGACGGCAAGGCGGTGGTCAAGCTGCCGGCCGCCGACTTCAATGGCGAGCTGCGCCTGATGGCCGTGGCCTGGACCGATACCGCCGTCGGCTCGGGCTCCAAGCCCCTGACCGTGCGCCAGCCGGTGGTGGCCGACCTCAATCTGCCGCGCTTCCTGGCTCCCGGCGACAAGGCCATGGCCACGCTGGAACTGCACAATGTCGAGGGCAAGCCGGGCGCCTATACCGCCGAGGCCTTCTCGTCGGGTGGTCTGAAGGTGGCCTTCAAAAAGGTGTTCCAGCTGATCCTGGGGCAGCGGATCGCCGAAAAGATCCCCTTCCTGGCGCCTGATGTCACCGGCATCGGCAAGATCGGCTTCAAGGTGGCCGGCCCCGGCTTCGCGACGTCAAAGGACTACCCGATCCAGACCCGCCTGGGCTGGGGCGATGTCGTCCGCACGACAACCGAGCTGCAGCAGCCCGGCGCGGCCTACACCCCGTCCTACGACCTGATGAGCGGTCTGGCGGCCGGGGATGTGACGCTGCAGGTCAGCTATTCGCCGTTCAAGGGCTTTGACCCGGCGGCGATCGCGGTGGCCCTGCAACGCTACCCCTATGGCTGCACCGAGCAGCTGGTCTCTACGGCCTATCCGCTGCTCTACGCTCAGAGCCTGACCAGCGACCCCAAGCTGAAACGCACCCCGGCGGCCCTGGCCGGCGCGGTGGGCAAGTTGCTGGACCGTCAGACCCTGGACGGCGCCTTCGGCCTGTGGCGGGTGGGAGACGGCGAGGCCGACGCCTGGCTGGGCGCCTATACGACCGACTTCCTGCTGGAAGCGCGGGCCCAGGGCGTGGCCGTGCCGGACGCCGCGATCGACAAGGCCATGAACGCCATGCGCCAGATCAGCCGTCCCGACGGCTGGGCCTCGGTCTCCTACCGGATGGAATATCCCGAGTGGTGGGCCGCCACGCCCGAGCTGTCCAAGAAGGCCACCGAACGCATGCGCCGCCGGGCCTCGGCCTATGCGCTGTATGTGATGGCCAAGGGCGGCAAGGGTGACCTGGCCCGCCTGCGCTGGTGGCACGACGTGCAGATGAAGGACGAGGACCAGCCGATGGCCAAGGCCTATGTCGCCGCCGGTCTGGCCCGGATGGGCGACAGCGCCCGGGCTCGCTCGGCCATGCGCCAGGCCGTCAAGTCGCTGGGCTATCGCGACGATCAGGACTGGTATCAGAGCCCGCTGCGCGATGTGGCGGGGCTGACCGCCCTGGCCGTCGAGTCGGGTCAGGGCGACATCGCCCGCCAGTTGCAAGGCCGGCTGGAAAACGTGGTTAAGGATCCTGACGCCCTCAACACCCAGGAACAGGCCGCGGTTCTGCACGCGGCCTTCGCCCTGCTGAAGGCGGCGGGTCCGATCTCGATCGACGCCAAGGGGGCCATGGCCCTGCCGCCGGCCGGCGGCGCGCCGCGCTGGGCGGTGGGCAGGCTGGCCGACAGCCGGTTCACCAACACCAGCAAGGGCGCGTTGTGGCGGACAGTCAGCGTGCGTGGCACGCCGACGGCAGCGCCGGGGGCATCGGCCAACGGCCTGTTCGTCAGCAAGCGCCTGCTGTCGATGACCGGGGCGGCGGTCGATCCGACCACCATCCGCCAGGGCGACCGGATCATCGTGCTGGTCTCCGGCCGTTCGATGCAAGCCCGCTCGACCGCCCTGGTGGTCGACGACGCCCTGCCGGCCGGCTTCGAGATCGAGACGACGCTCGGCGCCGACGACGCCCAGAACGGGCCCTACCGGTTCCTGGGCGAGCTGACTGGCGCTGACGTTCAGGAAAGCCGCGACGACCGCTTCATCGCGGCCATGGACCTTGCGGGCAACAAGCCCTTCGCCCTGGCCTATGTGGCGCGGGCGGTGACGCCGGGCGAGTTCTTCCTGCCCGGCGCGGTGGCCAAGGACATGTACCGGCCCGCGATCACCGCGCGCTCGGACGCCGGCCGAGCGGTGATCGCGCCGGGGCAGTAGTCATGTTTGAGTCGCGTAAAATATCTTGTCATCCCGGGCGGCCTTCGGCCGACCCGGGACCCAGGGGCCGGCGCACTGCGGTTGCCCCTGGGTCCCGGCTCTCCGCTTCGCTGCGGCCGGGATGACAAGGTTGAATTTTTCGGGGGAGGGGCGAGATAAGTACGTCCCCCGCCTGACCAAGGCCCTCGTCGCCCTGCTCGGCGTCCAGGTCGTCCTCGCCACCCTTAGCGCCGTCTTCCCGCCGGACATGACCCGCGCCCGGCAGTCCTCGCCGGTGGCGCTGGACCGGCGCGGCGCGTGGCTACGGGCCCTGCCGGTGGAGGACGGCCGCTGGCGGATCCGGGCCGATCTGGACCGCACCGACCAGACCTTCCAGAAGCGCCTGATCGCGGTGGAGGATGGCCGGTTCTATCGTCACCTCGGCGTTGATCCGCTGGCGGTGGTGCGGGCGTTCGGCTCGGCGGTGGTCCATGGCCGAGCCACCTCAGGTGCCTCGACCCTGACCATGCAGACCGCGCGCCTGCTGGAGCCGCGGCCGCGCAAGCTGGGCTCCAAGCTGATCGAGATGATCCGCGCCGTGCAGCTGGAATCGCGGCTGACCAAGCGCCAGACCCTGGCCCTGTATCTGACGCTGGCCCCCTATGGCGGCAATCTGGAGGGCGTGCGCGCCGCCAGCCTGGCCTATTTTGGCCAGGAGCCGTCCAGCCTGACCGACGGCCAGCAAGCCCTGCTGATCGCCCTGCCGCAATCGCCCGAAGCCCGCCGGCCCGACCGTCGGCCCGAGGCGGCGCGGCTGGCGCGGCGGGCGGTGCTGGACAAGATGGTTCGGGCCGGGGTGCTGACGCAGGCCGCCGCGCTGGAGGCCGAGGCCGAACCCCTGCCGCGCCGGGCGCCGTTTCCGGCCCTGGCCTGGAACGTGGCCGGCGAGCTGGCCCGCGCTGCGCCAGCCTCGCAGGCCAGCGTGATCACCACCCTCGACGCCGACCTGCAGGCGCGGCTGGAGCCGATGGCCGCCGCCATCGCGGCCTCGCAAGGCAGCGATGCCACGGCCGCGATCCTGGTGGTCGAGATCAAGGGCCGGGCGGTGCGCGCCGCCGTCGGCTCGGCCGGTCGTGAGCGGGCCGGGGGCTGGGTGGACATGACCCGCGCCCTGCGCTCGCCGGGCTCGGCCCTGAAGCCCTTCATCTATGCCATGGCCATGGACGATGGACTGCTCGCCGCCGACACCCAGCTGACCGACAGCGCCACCCGCTTCGCCGACTACCAGCCCGAGAACTTCGACCGGGTGTTCCACGACAAGGTCACGGTGCGCGAGGCCCTGACCCATTCGCTGAACGTGCCCGCCGTGGCGACGCTGGAGCGGCTGGGTCCCGAAGCCTTCGCCGGCCGCATCGAGGCGGCCGGCGCCCATCTGGCGCGGCCAAAGTCGCAGCTCAAGGCGGCCGGTCTGGCCCTGGCCCTGGGTGGCGAGGGGATCACCCTGCGCGACCTGGCGCTGCTCTATGCCGCTCTGGGCGACGGCGGCCTCGCCAAGCCGCTGGCCTGGACGGAAGCCGACGCCAAGCTACGCGAGACATCCGGCGGAACCCGGCTGGTGCGGCCCGAGGCGGCGCGGCAGGTGCTGGACATCCTGCGCGAGGCCCCCGCGCCGCGTGGCCGCGCGCCCTCGGCCCTGACCCGGGGCGGTCCGGCCATGGCCTTCAAGACCGGCACCTCCTACGGCTTTCGCGACGCGGTGGCGGCGGGGGTGGTCGGCGGCTATGCGATCATCGTCTGGACGGGCCGGGCCGACGGCGGCGCGCGCGGCGGCCTGACCGGACGCGACGCCGCCCTGCCGCTGCTGTTCGACGTCGCCGACCTGGTGGGCGCGCCCGCCGCCGCGCCGCGCCCGATCGCGCCGAAACTGGCACCCGAGGCGCTGCAGACCCTGCGCGCGCAATCCGAGGGGCCACGCCTGATCTTTCCGCCGGACGGCGCGGCGGTGCAGGTCGAGGCCCTGGGGCCAGGGTCGCGCGGGCTGGTGCTGGCGGCGGGCGGCGAGGACCTGACCTGGTATGTCGGCGGCGCGCCGCTGGCGGCAGATCCGGTCAGCGGCCGGGTGGTCTGGAAACCGGCGGCGGCGGGGTTCTATAAATTGTCGGTGGTCGATGGGCAGGGCCGGAAGGCCACCGCCCGGGTGAGGATCAAGGGCGGTTGACGCTCAACACCTGCCCCTAATCCTTGTCATCAAGTCAGTTGATTTGCGGGTTTGAGGTCGGTGAGCACGGCGTTTGCGAGGACGACGAGTTTCCGGGCGACAGCGTTGAATATGAGGCGTTTTGGCTTTCCGGCGGCCTGCAGGCGTTCGGCGAAGGCCTTC
>JANOSS010000071.1:0-38865 GCA_031415995.1 Caulobacter sp.
TACACGACCGATCCTCGCATCGAGAGAAAGGCCCGCAAACTGGCCAAGATCTCGTACGAGGAGATGCTGGAAATGGCTTCGCTGGGGGCCAAGGTTCTGCAGACCCGCTCGGTCGAGATGGCCATGGCCCATCGCGTCCCGGTGCGGGTGCTGTCGAGTTTCGTCGAGCCGGGTGAAGCCCCGGGCCAAGGTACGATCGTCTGCGACGAGGAAGAAATCATGGAAAAGCGCATCGTCTCGGGCGTCGCCTATAGCCGCGACGAGGCCAAGATCACCCTGCTGGGCCTGCCCGATCATCCGGGTGTTTCCTCGCAGATCTTCGGCCGCCTCGCCGACGCCAATGTGAATGTCGACATGATCGTGCAGTCGCGCGCCCGCAGCGCCGACACCGCCAACATGGAGTTCACGGTCGGCAAGCGCGACGCCCAGCGCGCTGTCGAGATCGTCACCGCCGCCCAAGCCGAGATCGGCTTCGAGGCCGTGGCGATCGACGAGGATGTTTCCAAGGTTTCGGTGATCGGGGTCGGCATGCGCAGCCACGCCGGCGTCGCCCAGTCGATGTTCCAGGCCCTTGCTGAAAAGAACATCAACATCCAGGTCATCTCGACCTCCGAGATCAAGATCAGCGTCCTGATCGACGCGGCCTATACCGAACTGGCCGTGCGGGCCCTGCACGCGGTTTACGGGCTGGACCAGCTGTAGGCGCCTTGCGTCCTTCGAGGCTCACCTGCGGTTCGCATCTCAGGATGAGGAAGATCTGTTGAATTCCTCATCCTGAGGCGCGCCCGCAGCGGGCCTCGAAGGACGCACGGCCTCGCCTTAGCCAAAACGTCGTGTTCTGACGTTATGAAGACGTAGAACCGTTCCACGAGACCCCCATGTCCGACGTCTTCAAGTTCGACCCCGCCGCCAAGACCGTCACCTTCGAGGGCGATGAGGGGCTGGAGCTGCTCTACGACCTCCTGCTGCGCGCCAAGTTCGGCGACGGCTATGAGAAGCCGCTATTGGTCAGCCCGTGGCTGGCGGCGCTGCTCAAGCGGCTCGACCAGGCCCTGCCTGATGACGGCCAGTGGTTCCCGGAAAAGCCCGGCCAGCCGATCTTCGACACTGACGACCTGCTGGCCATGGGCGACGCGGTGATCGAGGAAGGTCACACGGTCGGCTGGTGGTCGATGACCGAACCGGAAAAGCGCACCTATCTGCGCGAGACCATCGCCGCGCCGCATCCGCTGACCGACCTTGAGGTAGAGTTCATCGAAGCCGATATCGACGCCGCCCTCGAACAGGCCCGCCGTCTGGTGCAGGACGCCGACGAGCCCCTGGCCCAGCCGGGGCATGGGTAGGATTCAGGCGCCGCCCGGCGCTCCACCGGTTCACTGACGTTTTGATCGGGCCAACCAACCCCACCGCCTGCTAGCTCGTCCCATGACCGATCCCCGCCGCCTTACGCTCGGCCTGCTGTGCGGCCTGATCGCCGGCGCCTTCTGGGGCGGGGTGTTTCTGGCGCCGTTGCTGCTGGCCGATTTCACGCCGCTGCAGATGACCGCCGGGCGGTATCTGGCCTATGGCCTGGCGTCGCTGGTGTTGCTGGCCCCTACGGCCATCGCGGTGTTCGGACGCATGACACGCCGCGACTGGCGCGACCTGGCCATGCTCAGCCTGCTGGGCAACCTGATCTACTATGTCGGCCTGGCGGTGGCGGTGCAGAACGCCGGGGTGGCGGCAGCGTCGTTGATCATCGGGCTGCTGCCGGTGACGGTGACCCTGGTCGGCGCCAGACCGGGCGAGGGCGTGCCGATCCGGCGTCTGGCCGCGCCCCTGGCCCTGCTGGCCGCCGGGGTGGTCTGCATCAATGTCGACGTGTTCAGAAGCGGGGAGGGCGCGCCCGCGCCGCGTCTGATCCTGGGCGTTCTGGGCGCCGTGCTGGCCCTGGCCTGCTGGACGCTCTACGCCGTCTGGAACGCCCGCCGGCTGGCCGCGACGCCGAACTTCAACAGCCACGAGTGGTCGCTGCTGACCGGGGTGGTCACCGGCGCGCTGTCGCTGGTGCTGATCGCGCCGGCCTTCCTCTTCGGCGGCGCGGGACATGTCTCCAGCGCCTGGACCCTGTTCTGGAGCGTCAGTCTGGCCGTGGCCCTGGGGGCCTCGGTGATCGGCAACGGCCTGTGGAACGCCGCCAGCCGCCTGCTGCCGCTCAGCCTTTCCGGCCAGCTGATCGTGTTCGAGACCCTGTTCGCCCTGCTCTACGGCTTCCTGTACGAAGGTCGCTGGCCGCGTCCGCTGGAGAGCTTGGCGATCGCCCTGATGCTGGCCGGGGTGCTGTGGTCGGTGTCGCTGCACCGGCCGGCGGCGGCGCTCGAGCCTGCGCCGTAAAACAAGTCACCCGTCATCCCGGGACTTGTTCCCGGGACCCATTTGTCCGCCGCAAGTGCGGAGATCGACCTCGCCCTCCCATGACGGCGAAACCATGGGTCCCGTGGGACAAGCCCCGGGATGACGAAAGAGGAGGGGGGATCTGAGCTCACTGCCCCCACATGACTGGAACCTGAACAGCACCGTTCAGATCGGGTTCAAGCGGCGGCCCCTAGAACGGACATCAACAGCGCCGCACCGGGTCTTCCGAACTGGCGACGCTTCTCGAAAGGGGCACTGCCATGAAGACCATCTCCAAGACCCTGATCGCCGGCACCATCATCGCTGCCATGGTCATGCCCGCCTCGGGCGCTTTTGCCGGCGAGAAGACCAAAAAGGCCATTCTTGGCGCCGTGATCGGCGGCCTGGCCGGCGCGGCCCTGGGTGACGGCGACAAGGGCGCGATCGCCATCGGCGCCGTCGCCGGCGCCGCCATCGGTGCCTCGGCGGCCAAGGACAAGAACGATCGTCGCTACAGCAGCGGCTATCGCACCAGCCCGGCCTATAACGGGTACCAGCACGGTTACGGGCAGCAAGGCTATGGTCAGTCCTATGGTCATTCCTATAGCCAGCAGGGCTACCAGAGCCGCGACCAGCGCTACGCCCGCGACAGCCGTGACAACCGCTATGGTCGGGGCGACCATTACGATGCTCGCTACGATGCTCGCTACGACGCCCGCTACGACGCCCGCTCCGCCTACGACAACCGCTACGATGCCCGCTACGACAACCGCTCCGCCTACGACGACCGCCGCTAGGCCCCCGACGACCGTCGCCAGATCCTGATCCCGATCCTGTCGGCGAAGACTTGCGCCGCCTTCCCTCGCGGGCGGGCGGCGCTTTTTCGCGCGTCGCGCGAGACAATCTTTCCGCAAGGTCGCCGCGACCGCTGTCAGGCGCTCGAAATCTGCTATAGCGCGCTAGGGGCCGAAGCGGCGTCTTAACCCATACGGCTTTCAGTCGGGTTAGACCGCTCCGGACAGAGGGAGAGCGCATGGCGGCAAGCGGCATCGCCGTTCGGGGACCACGCAGTCTGCTGCGGCAGATTCGCGAGGCCATGGCCGGGGCGGGCCCCGCCCAGGGCAAGCTCGACATGGTGGTGCGGACCATCGCCATCTCGATGGTCGCCGAGGTCTGCTCGATCTATCTGCGCCGCGCCTCTGGCGATCTGGAACTGTTTGCCACCGAAGGCCTGGCCCCCGAAGCCGTCCACGTCACCCGGCTGAAGCCCGGCGAAGGCCTGGTCGGCGAGACCATGCGGCTGGGTCGGCCGCTGAACCTGTCGGACGCGCCCAACCATCCGGCCTTCGCCTACCGGCCCGAAACCGGCGAAGACCCCTATCACGCCTTCATGGCGGTGCCCCTGCTGCGCGGCGGCCGCGCGATCGGCGTGCTGGTCGTCCAGAACCGCACCGAGCGCACCTATGGCGACGAGGAGGTCGAGGACCTTCAGATCATCGCCATGGTCCTGGCCGAGATGGTGTCGTCCAGCGAGCTGCTGGGCATGGCCGAGCTCAAGGACGTCGAGATCGCGCCCCACAAGCCCGAGCGGCTGAAGGGCGCGCGCTTCGCCGAGGGCCTGGCCTATGGCGTGGCGGTGCTGCACGAGCAGCCGGTGGCGCCCGAGCAACTGCTGTCCGACGATTCCGCCGCCGAAGAGATCCGCCTGAAGGTCGCCGTCACCGCCCTGCAGAGCCAGATCGACGAGATGCTGGAGGGGCAGGGTGGCCTGGTCGGCGCGTCCTATGAGGTGCTCGACACCTACCGCCTGTTTGCCCACGACCGCGGCTGGAACCGGGGCCTGGAAGAGGCCGTGCGCTCGGGCCTGACCGCCGAGGCCGCCGTTGAACGTGTAAGGTCAGAGCACCGTGCGCGCCTGGGCCAGGCCCGCGATCCCTAACTGCGCGAGCGCCTGCACGACCTGGAAGACCTCAACGACCGGCTGCTGCGCCACCTGTCGGGCGATGTGCACGCCGTGCGCCAGCTGCCCGACAACGCCATCCTGATCGCCCGCAACCTGGGCCCCGCCGACCTGCTGGAATATGACCGCACCAAGCTGAAGGGCATACTGCTCGAGGAAGGCTCGGCCGCCAGCCACGCCGGCATCGTGGCCCGGGCGCTGGATATCCCCTGCGTCGGCCGGCTGGCCGGCCTGCGCGACCGGGTCAGCGAGGGCGACCCCGTGGTCGTCGACGCCGAGACCGCCGAGGCCTGGCTTCGCCCGCGTCCAGACGTGGTCAAGTCCCTGAGGGCCCGGATGGAGGTCCGCGCCCAGCGCAAGGCCGAGTTCGCCCGCCTGCGCGACACCCCCGCCTTCACCAAGGACGGGGCCAAGGTCACGCTGTTGATGAACGCGGGTCTGGCTGTCGATCTGGACATCCTGGGCGAGACCGGGGCCGAGGGCATCGGCCTGTTCCGCACCGAATTCCAGTTCATGGTCGCCGAGGAAATGCCCCGGCTGGAGGCCCAGACGGCGCTCTATGAAAAGGTGCTGGAGGCCGCCAACGGCATGCCGGTGACCTTCCGCACGCTCGATCTGGGCGGTGACAAGCTGCTGCCGTACATGGAGATGGAGCGCGAGGACAATCCGGCCCTGGGCTGGCGCGCCATCCGCATGGGATTGGACCGTCCGGCTCTGCTGCGCATGCAGATCCGGGCGCTGATCAAGGCCGCAGCCGGCCGGTCGCTGCGGATCATGTTCCCGCTGGTGGCCAATGTGGACGAGTTCCGCGCCGCCCGCGCCTTCGTCGACCAGGAAGTGGCCTGGGCCCTGAAGCGCGGTCGCCCGGCGCCGGCGCGTCTGGATGTCGGGGCGATGATCGAGGCACCCTCGCTGCTTTGGCATCTGGACGCCCTGTTGCCGATGACCGACTTCGTTTCGGTCGGCACCAATGATCTGATGCAGTATCTTTTCGCCGCCGATCGGGGCAATCCGAAGATGGCCGATCGCTATGATCCGCTGTCGCCGGCGGCGCTGCGCGCCCTGAAGACCATCCAGCAGGCGTGCGAGGACACCGGCACGCCGGTGTCGGTCTGTGGCGAGATGGCGGGGCGGCCGCTGGAGGCTTTCGCCTTGGTGGCCCTGGGCTTTGACCGTTTGTCGATGCCGCCGGCCGGAATCGGCCCGGTCAAGCAGATGGTGCTGTCGTGCGATCGCGAAGCGGCCAGACGAAACGTCGAGGCCTTGCTGAAGACTTCGGCCGGATCGCTCCGGGGGGAGATCGAAACCTTGGCGCGCAAACTCTATGTCGCCATCTGACAGGTTGGCCGATTAACCAAGCTTCGCTGTTTAGTGTATTGAATCCCGTAGCTTACTTTGATATCCACAAAGAACTGTTAAGAACTTCGTGTAACACGAGGCAGGGTAGGCGCGGCGTTCGTGCGCTACGCGATTTTTGGGGTGATATTGCCGCAATGGCGCTGGATACGGGCAGTGTAAGGCACTTGCATCTGAACTCCGACGCTGAGCCCGACGAGGGCTTCGCCGTCGTCGGGCAGCCGTCAGTCGACGAGGGCGTCGACATCGGCGCCGCTCTGCGCGCCGCCCGCACCTTCCGCGGCCTGACCACCCAGGACGTGGCCGACGCAACGCGCATCCGCCTGAGCTATATTGACGCTCTCGAAGACCTGCGGATGGAAGATCTGCCTTCGCGCCCGTTCACCATCGGCTATGTCCGCGCCTATGCACAGCTGCTGGGTCTGGACGGCGAGGCCGCCGTGCTGCGCTTCAAGAGCGACGTGCCTGACGACGGCGGCGAACTGCGCGCGCCGGTCGGCGTGCGGCATGAGCGCGATCCCCGCCTGGCCCTGGTGCTGATCGTCGGCCTGCTGATGGTCGGCGCCATCCTGCTGTGGAACGTGGCGCAGCGCGCCATGGACAAGGACGAGCCCGCCGCACAGGTCGCGGCCAACACTGCCGCGCCGCAGTCGGCCTCGGCGCCGGCCGGTTCGGCCGTGTCGCTGGGCGCGCCCTTGCCGGCCCCGGTCGAGTCGACCACGCCCGAGCCCTACAAGACCCCTGGTCTCGACGACGCCGCCGCCAATGGCGGTTCGGCCGACGCGGCCAACGCCGCCTCCAAGGCCCGCGCCAGCGCCGTCGCGGCGGGTGAGGGCGAGATCGACGCCGCCCATGTCGCGGCCCTGGGCTCGACCTTCAAGCCGCGCGGCGTGATCCACGGCGCGGCCGCCGCCGACAGCTCCGGTGTCGTTCTGCTGGCCCGCAAGGCCGCCACCCTGGTGGTGCGCGGCGCCGACGGCTCGGTGTATTTCGCCCGCCAGCTCAATGCCGGCGAGGCCTTCCGCGCCCCGCGCACGGCAGGTCTGACGGCCGACGTCTCCGACCCCAGCAATTTCGACGTCTATTCCGGCGGCGTGTTGACGGGTCGCCTGACCGCGTCAACCACGGCGCTGGGCAAACTGGTCAAGCCGGCAGCCTGACGCCAGTCCCGATCTTCGGGCCGCCGGGCGGAGCGATGAAATAGAGAACTCATCCTTGGGTTCCGCTCGCAAAAGCCCTAGATTGTCTCCATGGCCGCAGACCACACCCACCTTCGTCCCTGGCGCTCGATCCAGCGTCGCGTGTCGCGCAAGATCCGCGTCGGCAATGTCGAGGTGGGGGGCGATGCGCCCATCACCGTCCAGTCGATGACCAACACCCTGACCAGCGACGCCGCCGCGACGCTGGAGCAGATCCGTCAGCTCGAAGAGGCCGGCGCCGACATCGTCCGCGTCAGCTGCCCCGACACCGACAGCACGGCAGCCTTCAAGACCATCGCCCGCGAGTCGCGCGTGCCGCTGGTGGCTGACATCCATTTTCACTACAAGCGCGGCATCGAGGCGGCGCAGAACGGCGCGGCCTGCCTGCGGATCAATCCGGGCAATATCGGCTCGGCTGATCGCGTGCGGGATGTGATCCAGGCGGCCCGCGACCACGGCTGCTCGATGCGGATCGGCGTCAATGCCGGATCTCTTGAGCGCGAACTGCTGGAAAAATACGGCGAGCCGTGCCCCGACGCGATGGTCGAGAGCGCCCTCAACCACGCCCGCATCCTGCAGGACCACGACTTCCACGAGTTCAAGATCAGCGTCAAGGCGTCCGACCCGTTCATGACGGTGGCGGCCTATCATCAGCTGGCCGAGCGTATCGACTGCCCGCTGCACCTGGGCGTCACCGAGGCGGGCGCCCTGCGCACCGGCACGGTGAAGTCCTCAATCGGCATCGGCGCGATGCTGTGGGCCGGCATCGGCGACACCATCCGCGTGTCTCTGGCCGCCGATCCGGTGGAAGAGATCAAGGTCGGCTTCGACATTCTCAAGTCGCTGGGCCTGCGCCATCGCGGCGTCAACATCATCGCCTGCCCGTCCTGCGCCCGGCAGGGCTTCAATGTCATCAAGACGGTGGAGGCCCTGGAAGAGCGCCTGGCTCACATCAGCCAACCGATGTCGCTGTCGATCATCGGTTGCGTGGTCAACGGCCCGGGCGAGGCCCTGATGACCGATCTGGGCTTCACCGGCGGCGGGGCCGGCTCGGGCATGGTCTACATGGCCGGCAAGGCCGATCACAAGCAGTCCAACGACGGCATGATCGAGCACATCGTCGAACTGGTCGAAAAACGTGCGGCTGAACTGAAGGCGGTCGCAGACGCCGAGGCGATCGCGGCGGAGTAGGCTGCGCACCGGTGCCCTACGGGTCGCTTCGCGGCCACGTTCCCCCTCCGGGGCAGGAGCGCTTCAGCGCGGAGGGGGCAAGTGGCTGGCTAGATCACCGCCCGCGACCGCTCGTCCACATCCGCTACCGCTGCGGCCACGATGCGGAGGCCGCGTTCCAGTTCTTCGCGATCCCGCGCTGCGCCCAGGCACACTCGCACGCCGGTCGTCAGGCCCGGCGCGACCACAGGCGCTGACGGGGGTGTCACTTCCACGCCGCCGCGCAGGGCCCGGCCGGCCAGACGTTCGGCGTCCAGGTCCGACATCGGCAGCCAGACGTGGGGCGCGCTGGCCGACATCGGGGTCTCGATAGCGTCGCCCAGGATCTCGCGGGCCAGGGAAAGGCGGGCTGTCATCTCGGTCTGGATCTCGGCCACGATGGCGTCGGCCGAGCCGTCCTCGATCCACTGGGTGGCGATCAGTCCGCCGAAATTGGGCGGGGCGTAGGACAGCGCGCGCACGGTGCGCAGAACGCGGTCCAGGGCATCGCCGGGCGGCACGATCAGGAAGCCGGTGCGTAGGCCGGGCACCAGCGACTTGGAGACGCCCGAGACGTGGAACGTGCGCTCCGGGGCCAGCACCGCGAACGGCGGCGGGGCGTCCGGTGCGTAGACCGCATAGATGTCATCCTCGATGATCATCAGGCCGTGCTTGCGGGCCACGGCGACGATCAAGTTGCGGCGGCCGGCGCTCATGATCCGGCCGGTAGGGTTCTGCAGGGTCGGCTGGATGGCCACGGCCCTGAAGGCTCCGGTGGCGGCAGCCTCGTCCAGAACGTCGGGGCGCAGGCCCTCGGCGTCCATGGCCAAGCCCTTGAGCCCATAACCCATGTGCTCGGCCAGCGCCTTGGCGCCGTAGAAGGTCGAGGCCTCGCACAGCACCGTATCGCCCCACCGCGCCACGGCGCCGAAGGCCAGGGCCAGGGCCTGCTGGGCGCCGGCGGTGCAGACCAGACGGGTCCAGTCGGCGCCGACCAGGCCGCCGCTGCGCTCCAGCCACGCGGCCCCGGCCTGTCGCTGAGTGTCCAGCCCCGCCGAGGGGGCATAGTCCAGATTGTCCAGCAGGTCGCCGCGCCGCCGCAGGCGGGTCATCGTGTCGGCCAACCTTGCCCGCGCGGGACCGCTGGGCGCGATGTTCTGCGAGAGATTGATCAGGCCGCTATCGGTCGCCCTGGCGGGCTTTGCCGCTGCTCCGCCGCGCACGAAGCTGCCGCGCCCGACATGGGCCTCGACCAGCCCGGCCTTCTCGGCCTCGACATAGGCGCGGGTCACGGTGCCCAGGCCGAGCCCCAGGCGGTGGGCCAGGTCGCGCTGCGGCGGCAGGCGCGCACCGGCGGCCAGGGCTCCGGTCGCGATATCGGCGCGCAGGGCCCCGAGCAGGCGCTCATAGATCGGCGCGTCGCCGGCCTCCAGCGACGGGGTCCAGTCCCTCAGGGTTTTTGTGGACATGCGAGCTCCGATATTGTCACCATAACAATACTCGTTTTGACTCATGTATCAATCAGGAACATCTCTGTGACATTCTCGATCATGGAGTCCCGACGTGACCCCCGACCTTCTGCTGGCCTTCGTCCTGTTCGCCTTTGCCACTGCCGGCACGCCCGGCCCCAACAACATGATGCTGCTGGCGTCTGGGGCGAACTTCGGCTTTCGCCGCACCATCCTGCACATCCTGGGGATCAGCGCGGGTCTGGGCGTGATGGTGGTGGCGATGGGGTGGGGCCTGTCGGGCGTGTTCAGGGCCCTGCCGATCCTGCACGAGATCCTGAAATGGGTCGGGGCGGCCTACATGCTGTGGCTGGCCTGGAAGATCGCGACCGCCACCGGGATCAATGACAAGAGCAGTGGCGGCCAGCCGATGACCTTTCTGGAGGCCGCCGCCTTTCAGTGGCTGAACCCCAAGGCCTGGGCCATGGCCCTGGGCGCCGCCACCACCTACACGCCGGAAGGCAGCGGCAGCCTGACCGTGCTGATTCTGGCCGGAACCTTCATGCTGGTCGGCGCGCCGTGCAGCGCCGCCTGGGCCGGCTTTGGTCAGGGCATGCGGCGGTTCCTGGACCGGCCGGCGATCCTGCGCACCTTCAATGTGAGCATGGCCGTGCTGCTGGTGGCCTCGCTCTATCCGCTGATGACCCCGGTGAAGACGTGACAGATGCGGGGAGGGGCGCCACGCTGCCAGCATGCGCATCCTCCTCGCCCTCACCGCCGCGATCGCTGCCGCCGTCCTCACCTCGCCGGTCCTGGCCTCTCCTGTCTTGGAGGGAGATCTCAAGATCACCGTCGCCGGACGTGACACGGTGGTGCTGACGCCCACCGAGGTAAAGGCCCTGCCGCGCGCCAGGGCGACGATCACGGTCAAGGGGCAGCCGGTGGTCTATGAGGGCGCGGTTCTGCACGAAGCCCTGCTCAAGGCCGGCGTCGTCTCGGGCGAGCGGCTGATGGGGCGGTATCTGAACCAGGTGGTCATCCTGCGCGCCGCCGACGGCTTTTCCAGCATCCTGTCGATCGCCGAGACCGACCCTGTTTATCGCGCCAATCCGGTGATCCTGGCCGACACGGTCAATGGCAAGCCGCTGGACGCCCGCGAGGGACCCTATCGCGTGGTGGTCGACGGCGATCTACGGCCCTCGCGCTCGCCCCGGGGCGTGGTGGCGGTCGAGGTCAAGGCCGGGTTTTAGATTGTCCCGGCGACCGCGCCTCTGGCGAAGCCCCGCAAGCGCTGGGCAATGACCTCGCCCACCGCCTCCACGGCGGGACGACCGGGATAGTTGGCGCGCCAGGCGATCCGAACCGTGCGCCCAGCCTGCTCGGCCAGCGGTCTAAGCACAATCCCCGCATCCTGCGCCGCGCCGGCCGCCAGCCCCGGAATCAGGGTCGTGCCGTAGCCGGCCGCCACCATGTTCAGCAAGGTGGGCAGGCTGGCGGCGCGGAGCGGGCCGCCCAGCGCCCCGCCTCTGCCGCAGGCCGCCAGGGTCTGGTCGCGCAGGCAGTGACCGTCGGCCAGCACCAGAATGTCCTTCGCCAGATCGGTTTCGGTGACGGTGTCCAGACCCGCCAGCGGGTGATCGGGCGGCAGGGCCGCCAGGAAGGGCTCGTCGAACAGCGGCTGGCTCAACAGATCAGGCCCGTCGACCTCGGTGGCCAGCAGAGCCGCGTCCAGCTCGTGGCTGCGCAGCCGTTCAAGCAGGGCGGTGGTCTGGTCTTCCCAGGGCTCGAGCTCGAGCGCGGGCAGCGCCGCGCGCAGCGGCGCAAACACCAGCGGCAGCAGGTAGGGCGCCAGGGTCGGGATGATGCCAATCCGAAAGCGTCCCGCCAGGGGATCGCGCAGCGTTCGCGCCGTGGACAGGATCGCTTCGGCTGCCGTGACCGCTGTGCGGGCATGGCCGATCAGTTGCAGGCAGGCGGACGTCGGGGCGACCGCCTTGCTGCTGCGCTCGAACAGAGCGACGCCCACAAGCTCTTCCAGCTTCCGTATCTGCACGGAAAGCGTGGGCTGACTGACGCCGCAGGCCCGCGCGGCCTGACCGAAATGCTCATGCTCGACCACGGCCAGAAGGTAGCGGAGGTCTCGAAGGTTCACGACGCAACCTGAAGTCTAATCATAGGCAAAGCCTATCACGTTCATTGATTTTTGGCGCTTCTCTTTATGGCCAAGATACGCGAAAACTTTCTTAGGCGATCCGCAGAGAGCGCCTGGAGGGAGCGGCCACAGGATCCAGACCTCGACGTGAATTGCGGTGCGCCTCACCCGGCGGGCCGGTGTGCGCTGACCTGTTTCAACGGCGCGCCTTGCCAGTCAGCGAGCGGGCTTACTTCCGCAGAATTCACGGTCTTCATCGTGCAGGCCAAGTCAGTCACAGCAGCCAAGATCGGAGCCAGTTATGGACGGAAGCGACATCGTCGAACCCACGAGCAAGTGCCCCCTCAAGCACGGGGTTCGGTTCCACACCAGTTTCGGGGGACGGTCGAACCGCGACTGGTGGCCCAACCAGCTGAACCTGAAGATCCTGTCCCAGCACTCGTCGCTGGTCAGCCCGTTCTCGCCGGCGTTCAACTACGCCGAGCAGGTCGAAAAGCTGGATGTCGAGGCCCTGAAGAGGGACCTGGCGGCGCTGATGACTGACTCTCAGGACTGGTGGCCGGCCGATTATGGCCACTACGGCCCGTTCTTTGTGCGCATGGCGTGGCACAGCGCCGGCACCTATCGCACCGGCGACGGTCGCGGGGGCGCAGGCTCGGGCACGCAGCGTTTTGCGCCGCTCAACAGCTGGCCAGACAACGGCAACCTCGACAAGGCCCGCCGCCTGATCTGGCCGATCAAGCAGAAGTACGGCAACCAGATCAGCTGGGCCGACCTGATGATCATCGCCGCCGACGTCGGCATGGAGACCATGGGCTTCAAGACCTTCGGCTTCGGCTTTGGCCGCGAAGACGTCTGGGAGCCGGAAGAGGACGTCCACTGGGGCGCTGAGGACACCTGGCTGGGCGACGACCGCTACAAGGGCGAGCGCCAACTCGACAAGCCGCTGGCCGCTGTCCAGATGGGCCTGATCTACGTCAATCCCGAAGGCCCCAACGGCAATCCTGATCCCTTGGCCTCGGCCCACGACATCCGCGAAACCTTCGCGCGGATGGCCATGAATGACGAGGAGACAGTCGCCCTGATCGCCGGCGGCCATACCTTCGGCAAGGCCCACGGCGCGGGCGACGCAGCCCATGTCGGCGTCGAACCCGAGGGTGCCGGTATCGTCGAGCAGGGCCTTGGCTGGCGCAATAGCTGGGAAAGCGGCAAGGGCGTCCACACCATCACCAGCGGCCTGGAGGGCGCCTGGAAGCCCAATCCCACCACGTGGGACAACGGCTATTTCGACACGCTGTTCGGTCACGAATGGGAGCTGACCAAGAGCCCGGCTGGCGCTAATCAGTGGACGCCTAAGGATCCTGCGGCCAGGACCCTGGTGGCCGACGCCCACGATCCCACCAAGCGTCATGCGCCCATGATGGCGACGACGGACCTGGCGCTTCGCTTCGACCCGCTCTACGCGCCGATCTCCAAGCGCTTCCACGAGAACCCGGACCAGTTCCAGGACGCCTTCGCCCGCGCCTGGTTCAAGCTGACCCACCGCGACATGGGTCCCGTCGCCCGCTATCGCGGTCCGCTGGTGCCCAAGGAGGAGCTGATCTGGCAAGATCCCGTTCCGGCCCTGGATCACCCGCTGGTCAATGCGGCCGATATCCGGGACCTGAAGGCCAAGGTGCTGGCTTCGGGTCTTTCGGTCTCGCAACTGGTCGCGACGGCCTGGGCCTCGGCCTCGACCTTCCGCGGGTCAGATAAGCGCGGCGGCGCCAATGGTGCTCGCATTCGCCTGGAGCCGCAGCGTCACTGGACGGTCAACCAGCCCATCCAGCTGGCCACCGTGTTGGCGACCCTGGAAGGCGTCCGGGCGGCGTTTAACGCCAGCCAGACGGGTGGCAAGAAGGTGTCCCTGGCCGATCTTATCGTGCTGGCAGGCTCGGCGGCCGTCGAACGGGCCGCCAAGGCTGCGGGTCACGAGGTGGAGGTCGACTTCACCCCGGGTCGCACCGACGCCTCCCAGGCCCAGACCGACATCGAGTCGTTCTCGGTGCTTGAGCCCACAGCCGACGGGTTCCGCAACTATCTGAAGACCGAATACACCCTGACCGCCGAGGAACTGCTGGTCGACCGGGCGCAGCTGCTGACCCTGACGGCGCCCGAAATGACGGTGCTGGTCGGTGGCCTGCGGGTGCTGAACGCCAATACCGACCAGTCGCCGCACGGCGTGTTCACCGCGCAGCCGGGTGCCCTGACGAACGACTTCTTCGTCAATCTGCTCGACATGCGCACGGTCTGGTCGGCGATCTCGGAAGAAGAGGCCGAGTTCGAAGGCCGTGATCGCACCACGGGCGAGCGTCGCTGGACCGGCACGCGGGTCGACCTGGTGTTCGGGTCCAACTCGCAACTGCGGGCCCTGGCCGAGGTCTATGCCCAGAGCGACTCCAGGGAAAAGTTCGTCACTGACTTCGTGGCGGCCTGGACCAAGGTGATGAACCTGGACCGCTTCGACCTCGCCTGATCGGCGCGACCGTAATGCTGGACGCGGCTGACCCCAGCCGCGTCCAGACTTCAAGGTCGGGTTCAGATCGCGGCGACGCACGACCGCGATCACCCCGGCGCCTTGGGAGGAGGCCCACATGTCCCACGCCGTGGACGCCGCGTTCCGCGAGGAACTGCGCAACGCCGGTCTGGCTGGCCAAGGCGCGTTGCCGCGACTGCTGGCGCTGCTGCGCGCCGCGCCCGAAACCCATCTCACCCTGGCAGAGGTCGCCGACATCGCCGCAGAGTCCGGCCTGGCGATCACGCTTGCCGATCTTGCCCGCCAGATGGAAGCCCTGGCCGACCACGGCCTGATCAGCCGTCTAGCCACCACCACCGCCGACCTGGTGTTTGACACCGTCGCCGAACCGCATTCGCACCTGTTTTATGAACAGGCCGGCCAGATCATCGACCTGCATGTGTCGTCCGAGACTCTGCTGGCCATGATCCGCCAGGCCTTGGCCGAGCGCCCGGGCGGCGTGGAGATCCTGGTGCGCTATCGCCGAGATCCACCGGCCGGGATCAATCCGGAGACTGAACAGCGGCGTCAGCCAGAGCACCCCTGACGATCAGCCCGCTGCACCCTCAGATCTTCCATGACGCCATTGTAATTTGCCATACCGTGTACTTTGAAAATAAAAGCACTTCATCAGAAGCCAATCTGAGGGAGCAACACACCATGAAACGCCTCGCCGCGGCCGCCGCCGTCCTTCTCGCCACCACCGCCTTCGCCGCCGCCCAGGCCGGCGAGATCGACCTGACCCTGAACGGCGTGCAGCCCAAGGGCGGCAAGATCCTGGTCACGGTGCAGAGCCGCGACCAGTTCATGCAGCGCGCCCAGACCTCCGGCGCGGTTCTGGACGGCGCCGCCAGCGGCCAAATGAAGGTCAAGCTGCCCGACGTGCCGCCAGGCGACTGCGCGGTCTCGGTGCTGCACGATGCCGACAGCAGCTGGAGCATGACCTCCGCCGCCGACGGCAAACCGGCCGAGGGCTGGGCGATGTCCGGCGCCGCGCCGCTGAGGGCCAGGCCGACCTTCGATCAGGTCAAGGTTTCGGTGAACGGCGACGCCGCGATCACCCAGACGATGATGTATCCGAAGTAGTCGTTTTCACGCCGGGGTGACGTCAGGCCGCGCGGGGGGTACAGAGACCGCCCGTTCCCCTCAAAGCACGTGACGTCACCCCTTGCGACTGCCCCAGGCCCGACTCGACCAGGTTCTCGACCGTTTCCGCGAAGTGGAGGCCCGCATGGGCGCCGCCAGCGACGGAGCCGAGATCGTCAAGCTCTCCAAGGAGCACGCCGAACTGCGTCCGGTGGCTGAGGCCGTCGAGACCCTTGCCAAGCTGGCCGCCGAGCGTGCCGACCTGGAAGAGATGGCCGGCGACCCGGAAATGGGCGCCATGGTTCGCGACGAGATGCAGGCGCTGGATGAGAAGCTGCCGGTCCTGCAGCATGAGTTGGCCCTTATGCTGGCGCCCAAGGACAAGGACGAGAACGCCTCGGCCATTCTCGAAGTGCGGGCCGGCACCGGCGGCGACGAGGCAGCCCTGTTCGCGGGCGACCTGTTCCGCATGTACCAGCGCTATGCCGTGCTTCAGGGCTGGAAGGTCGAGGTCGACAGCGTCTCCGAAGGCGAAATGGGCGGCTACAAGGAAATCATCGCCTCTGTCACCGGCGACGGGGTGTTTGGCCGCTGGAAGTTCGAGAGCGGCGTGCACCGCGTGCAGCGCGTGCCGGCCACCGAAGCGCAAGGCCGCATCCACACCTCGGCCGCCACCGTCGCGGTGCTGCCGGAGGCCGAGGATGTCGAGATCGAGATCAACGATAGCGACATCCGCATCGACACCTATCGCTCGTCAGGGGCAGGCGGTCAGCACGTCAACAAGACCGACTCGGCCGTGCGCATCACTCACTTGCCCACGGGCGTGGTGGTGACCTCATCGGAAAAGAGCCAGCACCAGAACCGCGCGCGGGCGATGAAGAACCTGAAAGCGCGCCTCTACGACATGCAGCGCGAGGCGCTGGACACCGCCCGCTCCGACGCCCGCAAGGGCCAGGTGGGCAGCGGCGACCGCTCCGAACGTATCCGCACCTATAACTTCCCGCAGGGCCGGGTGACCGATCACCGGATCAATCTCACCCTCTACAACCTGGCCAAGGTGATGGAGGGCGACGCCCTGGACGACATTATCAAGCCGCTGATCGCCGAGGATCAGGCGGCCCGGCTGGCGACTCTGGAAGACGGCTACAACTGATGGCCTTCACCCGCACCTATGACGAAGACGAGCCCCAGCGGGTCAACAAGTGGTTGGCCCAGGCCGGCGTCTGTTCGCGCCGCGAAGCCGAGGCCCTGATCGCCGACGGGCTGGTCTCGATCGACGGCGAGACCGTCGAGGACGTGGGCCGCAAGATCCTGCCGGGCCAGACGCTGGTGTTGGCCGACCGCGCTACCGACAAGCTGGATTCCAGCCTGACGATCATGATCCACAAGCCGGTCGGCATCGTCTCGTCCCAGCCCGATCCCGGCCAGATTCCGGCCGTGCGCCTGCTCAAGCGCGAGAACCTTTGGGCCCACGAAGCGACGATCCCCAACTTCAGCAACCGCCTGGCCCCCGTCGGCCGGCTGGACATGGACTCGCGCGGCCTGCTGATCCTCTCGGAGGACGGCGTGGTGGCCAAGGCCGTGATCGGCCCGCAGTCGGAACTGGAGAAGGAATACCGCGTCGCCATCATGGGCGAGATCACCGAGGAGAAGCTGGAGCTGATGCGCTTTGGCCTTGAGCTGGACGGTCGGGAACTCCGCCCCGCCCATGTCGAACTGATTTCCGACCAGCGCCTGCGTGTCATTCTGCAGGAGGGCCGTAACCGCCAGATCCGCCGGATGTGCGAGTTGCTGGAATGGAAGGTCGTCGACCTGTTCCGCGTCCGCGTCGGCTCCCTCACCCTGGGCGATATGCCGGAAGGCTACTGGCGTCCGCTGACCGCCGACGAGCGGGCGGGGCTGATCGCGGGGTGATCCCCAAAACCCTCGCTCGGGCTTCCCAGGATTTATGGTCTAGTTTGAAATCGTGTCTGATAATTCGATTAGAGCTAAAGCATTGGCGCTCTGCCCTGGATCTCATGAAGTCCAGAATTTTGATGCAATACAGCAAACATTGCGCGACAAGCGGTCGCATGGGGTGCGCCACCGCTTCGCCATATCTGGCCCTTATTCAGTCGAAACGTTCAACCGCCGAAATTGATCCCGGAACGACTGAAGGTCATTCTATGCACGCAGCCGTGGCCAAGACCATCACTCCCGCAGCGCGTTGCGTCATCGGTCTGGCGACGATCTTCGCGCCCATGGTCGTGGCGGCCATGGAGCATCCCGACGCCGCCCGGCACCGCCCCACCCCGATGGTGCGCCGCCTGCTGGACGAGATTGCCGCCAAGCCCCAGCGGCCGGTCCACCGTGAGCTGGTGTGGAGCGGCGCCGATGTCGATGGCGACGGCGCGGCCGACTTCGCCAACCCCACCGGCGCGGCACCGCGCGGTCACGACGACTTCGGCGAAGGCCAGTTCGGCGCGCGCCGCGACGGGGGTTCACGCGACCACGAAGGCGTCGACTACACCGCTGTCGCCGGTCAGGACGTCCTCGCCCCGATCTCGGGCTATGTCACCAAGATCGGCTATGCCTACAGCGGCTCGGTCGACCTGAAGTTCGTCGAGATCACCAATCCGGCCCTGGGCTATGTGGCCCGCGCCTTCTATGTATCGCCCGGCGTCGAGGTCGGCCAGACCGTGCGGCTGGGCCAGGCCATCGGCCGGGTGGAGAGCCTGCAGGGCCACTATCCGGGCATCACCGACCACGTGCACCTGGAAGTTATCGAGCCCGGCGGCGAGCGTGTGAACGCCGCGCAGCTGATCCTGATCAAGCTGGTCGCGCGCGCCTAGGGCCCTTTCCGACCTGATGGCTTCATCAGGGTCGGGCGAAAAGGGCTCTAAATCAAAAGTTTAGAGCGTTTTTCGATCCGATAACCGTTTCACACTTATCGGAAAACGCTCTAGGCGCCGGGCGTCCGGCTACAGCGCCTTCTTCAGCAAGACGAACTGCAAGCCGTCGACCTTGGGTCTACCAAAGCGTGGGTCATCATAGGGGAAGGGCTCATACTCGCCGGTCGGCGCGTAGCCCCGGCGACCGTACCAGGCGATCAGGGTGTCGCGGCCTTCGATGACCGTCATCTTGCCAAAGCGGCCGCCGCGGGCGCCAGCGTGGGCCTCGGCCGCATCCAGCAACCTGCGGCCAAGACCACCGTCCTGGCGCTCGGGATCGACCGAGACCATGCCGATCAACCAGACATCGTGCGGCATCGGCTCGACCCAGACGCAGGCGAAGGGTTTGGACGAGGCATCCTCGCGCAGGGTCAGGATAGTCGAGCCAGGTTTGGTCGCCAGATCGGTACGCAGGGTTTCCAGGTCGGTGCGCTGACCCCCCAGGATATGGGCTTCCGTCGTCCAGCCCATCTGGGCTTCCTCGCCGCGATAGGCCCGGTTTACCAGGTCGGCAATGGCGGGAAGGTCGTGGTCCTGGGCTGGGGCGAGCAGCATGCGGGGCTCCGGAAAATGCGGGAGCGGAGCTAGCCACGCTCAAGCTCGGTTTCCAAGCCCTAGAGCCCTTTCCGACCTGATGGCTTCATCAGGGTCGGGCGAAAAGGGCTCCAAATCACAAGTTTGGAGCGTTTTTCGATTCGATAACCGTTTCACACTTATCGGAAAACGCTCTAGCGCCGGCGAACCTTGCCCCAAGCCCCGCCGGCCACCCGGCGCACCATGCCCGCCTCGCGCTTGATCATCTCCCAGGGATGGAAGGCCAGGCCCACCGTGTCGGCCATGGCCGCGCCGCGCTCGCCCATCGGGCGCTGGGGGCCGGTGGTCGAGTCGATGGCCGTCTGGTGCTCGATCTCGGCGTTCAGCTCGGCCCCGACCAGCACGGCCATGATCGAGAACCACACCCAGACCATGAAGGCGATCACCGCCCCCAGGGGGCCATAGGTGGCGTCATAGTGGGCCACGCGGTTCACATAGACCGAGAAGCCCAGCGAGCCGACCAGCCAGCCGCCGGCCGCCAGCACGGCGCCGATCACCACCCACCGCCAGCGGGCGCGCGCCCTGCAGGGGGCGAAGCGATAGAGCAGGGCGAAGGCTGCCGCCGTCATCGCCCAGACCAGCAGCCAGCGGATCGGGCCCCAGATCGCGTCCAGGGCCGACAATCCGACCCGAGCCAGCACGATGGGGGTGGCGATCAGGATGAAGGCCGCCACGGCCGCATAGACCAGGGCGCAGACGGTGAAGAAATAGGTCAGGGCCGCGCGGGCGACCAGATGACGCTTCTCGTCCTCGTCATAGGCGATGTTCAGGCCGTCAAAGAGCGCCTTCATGCTGGCGTTGGCGCTCCAGATCGACAGCAGCAGGCTGACGCCAAAGGCGACACCCAGCTTGCCCTGTTCCTGGCTGGCCAGGCGCAGCATCTGCTCGCCGACGATCTGGATGACGCTGGCGGGAAAGACGCCTGACATCTCGTTCAACTGCCTCTGCACGGCGGCCACATCGGCGAACAGGCCATACAGCGACACGAAGGCACCGATGGCCGGGAACAGGGCCAGCAGGGTGTAGAAGGTCACGCCCCCGGCCACGGCGGGCAGGCGATCGACGTTGATTTCACGCCAGGTGCGCCACAGGATATCGCGCCAGCCCCTCCAGGGAATGGCGATGGGCGACCGGGCGGCCCGGCCGCGCAGGGGCTCGACCGCATCGAAATCGTCGGGCGGCAGCACCCGATCTTCCGACAGGCCCGGCGGCGGGGCGCGAACGACAGGCTTGGCGAAGGCAAACGGGACGAGGGCCAGCAGCACGATCCACGGCGCTAGTCCGTAGGGGCGCGAGGCCAGCCAGGCGCGGACGTGTCGTTTCGGCTTGGCGTCGTCGGTCATGCGCTCTCCCGCCAAAGGAAAGCGTGAGCACAGGGGGCGTTCCCGAGCCCTTGCTTTCGAGTGAGTCGCCCCCGACCTTGGCTGCATGGAAGCTCGCATCGACGCCCTCTATCGCCACCCCATCAAGGGCTTCACCCCCGAACGCCTGGACAGCGCCGACCTGGTCGCCGGCGCCTGCTTTCCCTGCGACCGGTTGTATGCGGTCGAGGATGGCCCCAGCGGGTTTGATCCGGCGGCGCCGGCCCACATTTCGAAGATGAAGTTCACGGTCCTGGCCAAGATCCCGGCGGTGGCTCTGGCCCGCACGGCCTATGACGAGGCGACCGGCGTCTATCGCGCCAGCGCCGAGGGCCAGCCCGACTTCGCCGGCGACCTGCGCACGGCCGACGGCCGGGCAGGGCTGGAGGCCTGGCTGAGCGGCCTGCTGGGCGCCGATCTTTCCGGCCCGCTGCGCGTGATCGAAGGCCCCGGCGCGCACCGGTTCATGGACAGCCGTTCGGGCCATGTCTCGGTCGTCAATCTGGCCAGCGTGCGCGACCTTGAGGCGAGGCTGGGCGTTCCTCTTGATCCCTTGAGGTTCCGCGCCAACCTCTATGTCAAAGGCTGGCCGTCCTGGATCGAGAACGACTGGACGGGCCGGACGCTGAAGCTCGGCGCGGCGACGGCGCAGGTGATCAAGCCGATCGTCCGCTGCGCGGCGACCCATGTGGATCCGGTTACCGCCGAGCGGGACATCGATGTGGTTAAGGCGCTGTTCGAAGCCTACGGCCACATGAATTGCGGGATCTATCTGAACGTCACGCAGGGCGGGCGGGTAGTGGAGGAGGATTTGGCCGAAGCCGTTTAAGGCAGGTGGCTATCGGCATCCATATTCTGATGCAGAATACGGACGATCTCCGTTCGGTCGCCTCGCGGAAGATAGAAGATGACGTGTGAGCCGACAGGGCGCTTTCGATAGCCCTTCGGTATATCTTCGAGGACCGGGCCAAGGTCTGGATAGGCCGCGACCATGGCAATCGCGGTTCGAATCTGGCGCAGATAGGCGAGCGCCCTCCGACTGCCCCATTTGCTTTTGGAGTAGTCCCAGATTTCATCAAAATCGCGCCGAGCTCTTGGTGTGAGCTTGAAGGCGCTCACTCTTCGATGCCTTCCTCTTTCGCCTTCTCAGCGATGAAGGCGTCAATATCAAAATCTTCCGCGAACCCGCTTTGCTCCCCTTCAAGCAGGGCCGCGCGCAATCGCGCCAACCGCATCTCGCGATCTTCAAGAAGGCGCAGACCCGCGCGGATAACTTCGCTGGCCGAGCCATAACGACCTTCACCAACCTGCTCGGCAATAAATCCCTGGAAGTGATCGCCCAGGCTGATGGACGTGTTCTTGCTCATTCTCGGCCTCCTCGCAGCGACCGTATTGTACCAAAAACTGGTACTAACCTCAATCTCGCGCTGGCCGCGTCAAAGCGCTAAGGGATCGCCATGACCCTGACCCTCGTCAAAGCCTGGACCGCCGCCAAGGAGCGTCTGAAGGACGCCGGCATCGATCAGCCCGCCATCGACGCGCGCCTGATGCTGGAGGTGGCTGCCGACGTCACCCGCACCGACATCATCACCGATCCCTACCGCATGCTGACGGCCGAGCAGTGGGCGACGCTTGACGACTATCTGCTGCGTCGCGCGCGCCGCGAGCCGGTCAGCCACATCATTGGCCGCAAGGGCTTCTGGAAGATCCTGCTGCAGGTCAACAAGAACGTCCTGACGCCGCGGCCCGAGACCGAGGTGATCGTCGACGAGGTGCTCAAGGCCTTCCCGGAAAGCATGGCTTTCAACATGCTGGACCTGGGTGTTGGCTCGGGGACCATCCTGCTGGCGATCCTGGCCGAGCGCCCGGCCGCCAAGGGGCTGGGCATCGATGTCTCTGAAGACGCCCTGGCCGTGGCCCGTGAGAACGCCGCTAATCTGGATCTCAACACCCGCACGGCCCTGCTGCGCGGCGACTGGACGGCGGGCCTGGGGGACGCGGGTTTCGACGTGGTGGTTTCCAACCCGCCCTATATCGCCAGCCATGTGATCGAGACCCTTGAGCCTGAGGTTCGCGACCACGAACCGCGCCTGGCCCTGGATGGCGGGCCCGACGGCCTGGATGCCTACCGCCTGCTGGCCCCCGAGATCCTGCGGGTGCTGAAGCCCGGCGGCATGTTTGCCGTCGAGATCGGCTACGACCAGTCGGCCGATGTCGAAGCGCTGTTCCGGCAGGCGGGCGCCGCCAACGTCCGTACGATCAAGGATCTGTCGACCCACGACCGCGTCGTGACCGGGGTGAAAAACCCCTTGGAAACCCCCGCGTGAGAGGCTAGACGATAGGGGTCTCCTTCCAAAACGCCGGGTGACGGGAACAGCAAACGTCGATGATGTTTGTAAAGCTCCTCCGGCAGGCGCGCACGGTCCAAAGCCGGTCGCCGCGCCAGGACCAGGACGGGGGCTCTACGGAAACCAGTGTCTCTAGAACTTCCAGGGGTTCGACCCCGCCTAGAGACCAACAAGGCCGGATGCTTCAGCACAGACTGACCTCCGGACAGGTTCAGAAGAAGACCATGAGAGATTTCAAGGGCATGAAGCGCCAGCGCGGCCGCAATAATCGCGGCGGCAGCAATACCGGCGGCAAGCCTCAGCAGCATAATGCCAACCGGGCCTTCGATTCGAACGGCCCCGAAGGCGTCAAGGTGCGCGGTGCGGCCCAGGGCGTTTACGAGAAGTACCAGCAACTGGCGCGCGATGCTTCGTCGTCCGGCGACCGGGTGCTGGCCGAGAACTATTTGCAGCACGCCGAGCATTATTTCCGGGTTCTGCGCGCCATCCAGCCGAATCGCCCCGTCAGCGACATCATCGGCAAGGACGCCTATTCGGCTTACGAGATCGACTTCGAGGCCGAGCCCGAAGACGCGCCCGAAGTCGCCGAGGCACCCAGCGAAAACCATGAGGGCGGCGAGGGCGAAGGCCAACGCGACGAGCGTCCCCGCGACCGTTTCGAGGGCCGCCAACGCGACGATCGTCCCCGGGAAGATCGCCCCCGGGACGACCGTCCGCGCGAAGACCGCCCCCGCTTCGACAATCAGGGTCAGGGCCAGGGCCAAGGTCAGGGCCAGGGCCGTCGCGACCGCTGGCGCGACCGCGAAGATCGTCCTCGCGAAGACCGTCCCAGGGATGACCGACCCCGGGATGACCGGCCTCGCGATGATCGTCCCCGTGATGATCGTCCCAGAGACGATCGCCCTCGCGACGACCGCCCTCGCGACGACCGTCCCAGAGATGACCGCCCGCGGGACGACCGTCCCCGGGAAGACCGCTTCCGCGACGACCGCCCCCGGGATGAGCGTCCTCGTGACGATCGTCCCCGGGATGAGCGCCCGCGCGAAGAGCGTCCCCCGGTCGCCGCAGAAGCCGTTGTCGAGGCACCGGCCGTTGAAGGTCGCCGCGAACGCGCTCCGCGCCGCGAACGTGCGCCCCGAGATCGTGCCCAGGGTGACCGCGATCCGTTGGCCGTGATCGAGCCGCAGGCCACGCCGCTGGTCAGCGAGCCGGTCGCCAGCAAGGGCTCGCCCATGCTGCGTGGTCAGGATGGCGATGTGAGCCACGCTCCAGCTTTCCTGGGTCGCTCAACCGCCGTCGAAACGCCGGCTCCGGCCGCTGAAGGCGAAGAAGCCAAGAAGCCCCGTCGTCGCCGCGCGCCGCGCAGCTTCGAAGGCGGCGAAGGCGCGCCGCCTGCCACGGGGTCCGAAGACGCCTGATCCGCGTCCGTTTGGCAGGGTTTTTGAAAGGAGCCGTGAAAGCGGCTCCTTTTTCTTTGGCCGCAACGCTGGTTGCATGGAAGCCTGACGGCGGAGATAAGGCTGTGTCGCCTTTGTCACGTGTTGAAACCTGAGCATGACCTTCCGTCTTCGTCTGCCCCTGCTGATAACCGCTGCATTGGTTGTCGCCCTGCCCCTGGCGGGCTGCGCCTATAACGCCGATCTGGGCCGTGATCAGCTGCTGATCATCAACGACTCCGGCCTGGCCGCCCAGGGCGAGAAGGCCTGGGCCCAGACCCTGCGGACGGGCAACATCTCCAGCGACGCGCGCAAGAACGCGCGGGTGCGCGCGGTGGGCCAGCGGGTGGTGACGGCGGCGGGGCTGAACAACCGACCCTGGGACTACGCGGTGTTGATCGACGAGGCCCCCAATGCCTTCGTGCTGCCCGGCGGCCATGTCGGCGTGACCGTGGGCCTGCTGGACATGGTCGAAAACGACGACGAGCTGGCCGCCGTGATCGGCCATGAAGCGGGCCATGTGGTCGCCCAGCACGCGGCCGAGCGCTATTCCCAGACCATGACCTCCAAGCTTTTGCTGGGCGTGGCCGGCGCGGCGGCCGGCAGCTCGACCGACCTTGGCCGGGGGCTGGGCTCCTATGGCGGCGATGCGACCAAATACCTGTTCCTGCTGCCGTTCTCGCGCAAGCACGAGCTGGAGGCCGACCGCCTGGGCGTCGACTACATGCAGCGCGCGGGCTACAGGCCGGGCGAGGCCGTCACCCTGTGGCGCAAGATGCAGGCCCTGTCGCAAGCGGGCGGCGGCGGCTCGGGTGGGCTCGAAATCGCCTCGACCCACCCCTCGGATGCCTCGCGCATTGCCGCGCTCCAGGCCTATATTTCCAGCAAGGGCTGGTGATCGCCCCCGAGTGACCTTGTGTGGCCAATCAGCCACACCTACATCCCCCAACGGGAAGCGTTGTGCTTGATCAAGGCGACGCACCCCGATCCGCCTAAGAAGGGGACATTATGAACATCGATCTGTATTCCGACCGCGCCAAGCAGGCCGTCCAGTCCGCTCAGAGCCTGGCCTTGGCCCGAGGCCACCAGCAGTTCGCGCCCGAGCACCTGTTGAAGGTTCTACTTGAGGAAAAGGACGGCCTCAGCCGCGCCCTGATCCAGAGCGCCGGCGGCCGACCCGAGGCCGTGGACGCCGCCACCGAGGCCCTGCTGGCCAAGACCGCCCGCGTCGACGGGGCCGGCGGCCAGCTCTATATGAAGCCTGACACCGCCCGGGTGTTCGCCGAGGCCGAGAAGGGCGCAAAAGCGGCCGGTGACGCCTTCGTCACCACCGAGCGCCTGTTGATCGCCATTGCCAAGGAAGGTGCCGACGCGGCCAAGGTCCTCAAGGACGCCGGGGCCACGCCCAAGGCGCTGGAAGATGCCGCCAGCGCCATCCGCAAGGGCCGCACCGCTGACAGCGCCAATGCCGAGGAAGGCTATGAGGCGCTCAAGCGCTATGCCCGCGACCTGACCGCCGCCGCCCGCGACGGCAAGCTGGACCCGGTGATCGGCCGCGACGAGGAAATCCGCCGCACGATCCAGGTGCTGAGCCGCCGCACCAAGAACAACCCGGTGCTGATCGGCGAGCCCGGCGTCGGCAAGACCGCCATCGTCGAGGGCCTGGCCCTGCGGATCATCAATGGCGACGTACCCGAGAGCCTGAAGGACAAGAAGCTCTTGTCGCTCGACATGGGCAGCCTGATCGCCGGCGCGAAATATCGCGGCGAGTTCGAGGAGCGGCTGAAGGCGGTGCTCAACGAGGTGACCGCCGCCGAGGGCTCGATCATCCTGTTCATCGACGAGATGCACACCCTGGTCGGGGCCGGCAAGGGCGAGGGGGCGATGGACGCGTCCAACCTCTTGAAGCCGGCTTTGGCCCGCGGCGAGCTGCACTGCGTCGGCGCCACGACGCTGGATGAGTACCGCAAGCACGTCGAGAAGGACGCGGCTCTCGCCCGCCGGTTCCAGCCGGTGTTTGTCAGCGAGCCGACGGTGGCGGACACTGTTTCGATCCTACGCGGCCTGAAGGAGAAGTACGAGGTTCACCACGGGGTGCGCATCTCGGACTCTGCCATTGTCGCGGCCGCCACGCTCTCCAACCGCTACATCGCCGACCGCTTCCTGCCCGACAAGGCCATCGACCTGATCGACGAGGCCGCCAGCCGCGTGCGGATGGCCATCGATTCCAAGCCGGAAGAACTGGACGAGATCGACCGCCGTCTGGTGCAGCTGAAGATCGAGCGCGAAGCCCTGTCGAAGGAAACCGACGCCGCCTCCAGGCAGCGCCTGGAAAAACTTGAGGACGAAATAGACGACCTGCAGGGCCAGTCCGACGCGATGACCGCGCGCTGGAAGGCCGAGAAGGACAAGGTCGGCGGCGCCGCGCAAGCGCGTGAAGCCCTCGACCGCCTGCGCGCCGACCTGGCGACGGCCCAGCGGGCCGGCGACTTCGCCCGCGCCGGCCAGATCCAGTATGGCGAGATCCCGGCCCTTGAAGCCCGTCTGGCGGCGGCCGAGTCCGTCGACGGCGCGGCCCAGAAGTCGCTGACCCCCGAGGTTGTGGACGCCGAGCAGATCGCTGCCGTGGTCAGCCGCTGGACCGGGGTGCCGGTCGAGAAGATGCTGGAAGGCGAGCGCGAGAAGCTGCTGCAGATGGAGGTCGCCCTGCGGGCCCGCGTGGTCGGCCAGGACGAGGCCCTGGAAGCCGTTTCCGACGCGGTGCGCCGCGCGCGGGCCGGCCTGCAAGATCCCTCGCGTCCGATCGGCTCGTTCCTGTTCCTGGGTCCGACGGGCGTGGGCAAGACCGAGCTCACCAAAGCCCTGGCCGAGTTCATGTTCGCCGACGAGCATGCCATCACCCGGATGGACATGTCGGAATACATGGAGAAGCACTCCGTCAGCCGTCTGATTGGGGCGCCTCCCGGCTATGTCGGCTATGACGAGGGCGGGGCCCTGACGGAGGCCGTGCGCCGACGGCCCTATCAGGTGGTGCTGTTTGACGAAGTCGAGAAGGCTCACCCCGACGTCTTCAACGTGCTGCTGCAGGTGCTGGATGACGGTCGCCTGACCGACGGCCAGGGCCGCACGGTCGACTTCCGCAACACCCTGATCATCATGACCAGCAACCTCGGCTCCGAGTATCTGGCCCACCAGGAAGACGGCGAAGATGTCGACGCGGTGCGCCCGCAGGTGATGAACGTGGTGCGCGGTCACTTCCGACCCGAGTTCCTCAACCGGATCGACGAGATCATCCTGTTCAAGCGGTTGGGCCGCGCCAACATGGCCGACATCGTCCGCATCCAGCTGCAACGCGTTGAGAAGCTGCTGGCCGACCGCCGCATGAGCCTTGCCATCGACGCCGAGGCGCTGCTGTGGCTGGGCGAGAAGGGTTACGACCCGGTCTATGGCGCGCGCCCCTTGAAGCGCGTGATACAGAAGGAGCTGGTCGACCCCATCGCCCGGCGCCTGCTGGCCGGCGAACTGGAAGACGGCGGCGTGATCTCCGTCGGCGTCCTCGATGGGGCGCTGGCGGTGGGCAAGGCGACGTTGCAGTAGGCCTGGAGGCGGGCGTTCCGCGACGGACCGCCCGTTCCGCCTTGTTGGCCCGTGTGCTCAGGCGCGCTGGGCGCTGGGCGGGTCGCCGATCAAAAGGGCACAAGCGGCCTCGGCGGCGGCGGGATCGCGCAGGGCGATGGTCGCCGCCAGCGCCCTGTGCAGCGCCACGTCCCGCATCTGGTCCGCCTGCGACTGCTTTTCCATCTGCCAGATCCAGTAGCGTGTCGCAGTGTTTTGCAGGGCGATCACGAAGCGGGCCAGGGTCGCATTGTGCGTGGCGAAGGCCACCGCGCGGTGAAAGCTGTGGTCCATCGCCAGCATGGCGCGGAAGTCGCCGCCGGCAATGGCGGCCTCGGCCTGATCGAAGGCGCCGGTAATGGCCGGCAGATCCTGCGGGCGATGATTGCGGGCCGCCAGGGCCGCCGTGCGGCCCTCCAGCATCCGTCGCACTTCAAAGGCCTGCTCGATCTCTGTGATGTCCATCGGCGCGACAATGGTGCCGACGCGGGGGCGGCGGACAACCAGCCCTTCGATCGCCAGGCGGCCCAGGGCGTCGCGGACCCCCGACACGCCGCCGGCATAGCGTGTCGCCAGCACCTTTTCCTCAAGCACCTGCATGGGCTGCAACTGGCCCAGAATGATATCCATCAGGATAAGCTCATAGAGCCGCGCCTTCTGGAGGCCCGGAGCCCAGTCGCCATAGGGCTCAACGCTGTTGAGCGGACCCTTCATGACCGCATCCGGCTAAAACGCTGCATGGTCGAGCTCCTGGGGCGTCGGTGACGGAGCGGATTGCGGCTCGCCGCCGAAATAACGCGATAAAACAAAAACCTGCAGCAAAAGACATGAGCCGATCATCACGATCTTTGCTCTAGAGCCAAAAGCTTTCGAGGTCATTCGCGTGACCTCTAACATGTTAGAGTTTCCAAAAAGGATGCGTGCTTGAAGCCTGCGGGGCTGCGGCTCTAGGTCTGCGGCATGTCGCCAGAGATCCAACCTCCGATCTGTTCTGTGTTCCAGGGTTTCCGCGAGGCCCTGACGGTCGCCGAGGGCTTTGCCGGGGCGACGGCGCCCAATCCGCCTGTCGGCTGTGTCGTGCTGGACGCCGAAGGCGTGCTGCTGGCCGCCGCCGCGCATCAGCAGGCCGGCGGCCCCCACGCCGAGGCCGCCGCCCTGGCCGCCTGCCGGGAGGCCGGGACCTTTGAGCGTATTCATACGCTGCTGGTCACGCTTGAGCCCTGCAATCACCACGGCCGCACGCCGCCGTGCGTCGAGGCGATTCTGGCGAGCCCCGCCCAGGCCATCTGGATCGCTGCGGGGGATCCCAATCCTGCGGTCGCGGGCGGAGGCGCCGCGCGGCTTGCCGCCGCCGGACGCCAGGTCTTTGATCTGCAGGCCCAGAACGATCCGCAGGCCGAGGTCCTGGCCCGCCGGGCCCAGCGCCTGATCGCGCCGTTTGCCACGTGGTCGACCCGCAGACGGCCTTGGCTGACCCTGAAACAGGCCCTGACCCGGGACGGCGGCATGATCCCGCCCCCGGGTGCCAAGACCTTTACGTCCGGGGCGTCTCTGACCCTTGCCCACGGGCTTCGCCGCCGGGCCGACGCCATAGTCACCGGCTCGGGGACGATCCTGGCCGACCAGCCGGAGTTCACGACCCGCCGGGTGGTTGATCCGCGTCGGAGTCCGCGACGCCTGGCCATTCTGGACCGTCGTCGCCGGACGCCCGCCGACTACATGCAGGCCGCTCGGGCGCGCGGCTTCGAGCCCAGCCTGCACGACAACATTCCGGCCCTGCTGGCGGACCTCGCCGCGTCGGGCGTGCTGGAGGCGTTGGTCGAGTGCGGCCCGGCCCTGCTGGCGGCCTTTCTCGAGGCCGGCCTGTGGGACGAGCAGGTGGTGATCCGCCAGGCCGCTGAAGCCGGCCAGGCCGACCAGGTCGACATTTTGACCCGCATCCCATTCCGGGTCTGAAGGAGCACTGATGTTTTCCGGAATTATCGAACAGGTCGGCAGGATCGAGGCCATCGCGCCGGAGGGGGACGGGGCATTGCGCCTGACCCTCGGCACAGGCTTTCCCGACCTGGAGCTGGGCGAAAGCGTGGCCGTCAACGGGGTCTGCCTGACCGTGGTGCGCCATGACACGCAAGGCCACGCCGATTTCTTCGTCAGTCCCGAAACCCTGGCCCGCACCAATCTGGGGCGCGCGGCAGCGGGGAGCGCCGTGAATCTCGAGCGCGCCGTGACCCTGGCCACCCGTCTTTCGGGGCATCTGGTTCAAGGCCATGTCGACGGCGAGGCCCATCTGGTCGAGGTGATCGATGATGGCGGATCGTGGCGCATAGGCCTGAGCCTGCCTGTCGCCCTGCACCGCTTCTGCGTCGAGAAGGGCTCGATCGCCCTGAACGGCGTCAGCCTGACCCTCAACAGCGTCTCGCGCTGCGACGCCGATGGCCGGTTCCTGATCGGCCTGACCCTGATCCCCCACACCTGGGCTCACACCAACCTGAAGTCCGCCGCGATCAACGACCCGATCAATGTCGAGGTCGATGTGCTGGCCAAATATGTGGAGCAGCTATGTCACGCCTATCTGAAGCCCTCGAACGCCTGAAGACCGGCGGCATGATCGTCCTGGTCGATGACGAGGATCGCGAAAACGAGGGCGATCTGGTCATGGCCGCCCAGTTTGCCGATGCGGCGGCGATCGCCTTTATGGCGCGCCGGGCCAGCGGGCTGATCTGCCTGACCCTGGCGGCCGAGGCCGTCGATCGTCTTGGCCTGCCGCCGATGGTGTCCGACAATCGCACCAGCCGCCAGACCGCCTTCACGGTCTCGATCGAGGCCGCCGTGGGCGTTGATACAGGCATATCGGCCTTTGACCGGGCGCTGACTATTGCGGCGGCCGTGGCCCCTGACGCCAAGGCGGCGGACCTGGTCTCACCGGGCCATATCTTTCCGCTGCGGGCCCGTCCGGGCGGGGTGCTGGTGCGGGCCGGTCACACCGAGGCGTCGGTGGATCTGATGACACTGGCCGGGCTGCGGCCGGCCGGCGTGATCTGCGAGATCATGAAGGACGACGGCACCATGGCCCGGATGCCGGATCTCGAGGTCTTCTGCCGCGAGCATGATATCCCGCTGCTGACCATTGCCGAGCTGGTGGCCCATCGCAAGGCCACCGAGCTGCTGGTCGATGAGGTGGCCTCGGCTCGCCTGCCCTCGGAGCACGGCGGCGGAAGCTTCGAGGTTCGCGCGTTCCGCAGCCGGATTGACGGCGTCGAGCATCTGGCGATGGTGCGCGGCGCGCTGACCGGCACGCCGCTGGTGCGGGTTCATTCCGAGTGCCTGACCGGCGACGCCCTGGGCTCGCAGCGCTGCGACTGCGGCGCCCAGCTGCAGGAAAGCCTCAGGCAGATCGGCGAAAGCGGCAACGGCGTCCTGCTGTATCTGCGCGGCCATGAGGGGCGGGGCCTTGGCCTGGCCAACAAGATCCGCGCCTATGCGCTGCAGGATGAGGGCCTTGATACGGTTCAGGCCAACCACGCCCTGGGCTTCCCCGCCGATCAGCGCGACTATGGCGTCGCCGCCCAGATGCTCAGGGCGATGGGCGTCGAGCGGGTCAACCTGCTCAGCAACAATCCCCGCAAGGCGGCAGGCCTGCGCGCCAACGGCGTGGCGGTGACCCGGGAACTGCCACTGGCTATTCCCGCCAACCCGCACAACGCCGCCTATCTCGACACCAAACGCGAAAAGCTCGGCCACAGCCTGGCCCGCGCCTCCTGATCAGCAAAGAGCGTCCCATGACCAACACCCCATCTACGCCGCGCATTGCGATCGTCGTCAGCAGCTTCAACCCCGAGGTCACCGATGGCCTCCTCAAGGGCGCGCTCGACGTGCTGAAGGCGCGCGGGGCCCCCGTCGCCACCCGGGATATCATCCACGCCCCCGGCGCATTCGAGCTGCCTCTGATCGCCCAGACCCTGGCGCGCTCGGAACTCTATGAGGGCGTGGTCTGCCTGGGTTGCGTGATCAAGGGCGACACGGCGCACTTCGAGTTCATCAGCCTGGCCACCAGTCTGGGTCTGATGACCGCCGGACTGTCGACCGAGACCCCGATCACCTTTGGGGTGCTCACTACCTATACCGACGAGCAGGCGCTGGTGCGCAGCCGCGACGACGCCGAGAACAAGGGGCGTGAAGCCGCCCAGGCCTGCTTTTCCACCCTGCAGACCCTCAAGCAGATTCGGGCGCAGGCCTGGGGCGAATAGGGCCGCTCTGGGCTTCCTGGGCGACTTAGCCTGAAGCCAAGGGCTTGTACGCCTGCCGCTCAGGCGGCACCCTCGCGTCTTCGCGTTTCCGGAGTCGCCATGCGTCTGCCCCTCGTTCTCGCCGCCGCTCTGCTGCTGGCCACTCCGACCCTGGCCGCGGAGGTTGCGGCGCCGTCGAACGACCAGCCGCTGCTGCGGGTGATCGCCGCCGATGTCGACGCCAGGGCGCTGGAAAGCACGATCCGCTCGCTGGTGGGTTTCGGCACCCGCCACACCCTGTCGGACACCAAATCCGACACTTGCGGCATCGGCGCCGCCCGCCGCTGGGTGAAGACGCGGTTCGAGACCATCAGCAAGGATTGCGGCGGCTGCCTGACGATCCAGACCCCCTCCGAAGTGGTCACCGGCCGCCGCGTGCCCGAGCCGACCGAGGTCATGAACGTCCTGGCCATCCAGAAGGGCGCCTCCGACCCTGACCGGGTGATCATCATCGCCGGCCATCTGGACAGCCGCGTCAGCGACGTCATGGACTTCACCAGCGACGCCCCCGGTGCCAATGACGACGCCTCGGGCGTGGCCGCAGTGATCGAGGCGGCGCGCATCCTGTCGAAACACAAGTTCCCCGCCACCCTGGTCTTCGCTGCCCTGTCGGGCGAGGAGCAGGGGCTCTATGGCGGGAAAATTCTCGCCAACTACGCCCGCGCCAACGGCTGGAAGGTCGAGGCCGACCTCAACAACGACATCGTCGGCAACAGTCGTGGCCAGAGCGGGGTGATGAACAACACCCAGGTGCGGGTGTTCTCGGAAGGCACCAAGGCCGTCGAGACGCCGCAGCAGGCCAACAGCCGCCGCTATAATGGCGGCGAGGTCGACAGCCCGTCGCGCAATCTGGCCCGCTATCTGGACGGCCTGGCCGACCGCTATCTGAACAATTTCGACGTGGTGATGGTCTATCGCACCGATCGCTATGGCCGGGGCGGCGACCAGGTGCCGCTGCTGGAAGCCGGCTATCCGGCCGTGCGGGTGACCGAAGCCGCCGAGAACTATGATCGCCAGCACCAGGACCTGCGCACCGAGAACGGCCGGGCCTATGGCGACGTGATCGAGGGCGTGGATTTCGCCTATCTGTCCCAGGTCACCCGGCTGAATGTGGTGGCCATGGCCTCACTGGCCTCGGCACCGGCGCCCCCCTCCGACGTCAGGATCGAGGGCGCGGTCAGCCCCGACACCAAGGTTTCATGGTCGGCGACGCCAGGCGCTGCCGGCCACCGCGTCTGGTGGCGCGGCACGACCGAGCCGACCTGGCGCTACAGCCGCTGGGCGTCCACCGGGACCTCTGCCGTACTCAAGGACGTGGTCATTGATGACTGGTTCTTCGGCGTCTCATCGGTGACCAAGGACGGCTGGGAAAGCCCCGTGGTGTTCCCGGGCGCAGCGGGCAGCTTCGAGAGCCCGCCGCCGGTCGCGGCGGCCAAGCCCTAGGCGATCAGGTCCGGATCGTTCCGCTGCAGCCAGGCGGCGGCGTAGGAGCATAGCGGCGTGATCCGCATGCCTTCCGCGCGTGCGGATTGGGCCACCCGCTGCATCAGGCGCCCGGCTGCGCCCTGGCCGCGAAGGGCCGGATCGGCCTCGACGTGGGGGATCACCAGGCGGTGGCCGCTGCGCTGATAGTCGGCAAAGGCCAGCAGGCCGTCGACCTCCAGCTCATAGCGGCTCAGTTCGGGGTTGTGTCGGAAAGTGTCGGTCAACGGCTTGTCAACATTCTGTAGGGCTGGAGGCGCGGAGCGGACCCGATTTTCAAGCGCCCCGCCGCCCGCCTTGTTCCTCGAGGCGCTGGCTTTAGATAGTCTGTCGGCGGCAATCGCCTTCGTCCAGCGGATACAATGATCCATGATCGACATTACGCGAGCCTATTCGCTGAATTTTCTGATCGCTCAGAATGACTCCGGCATCGGAAGAATTCTGCGCGATCATGGCGAGTTCGCGCGGATAGAGAGCGAGATCGTTATCGAATATATGAGGCTGTCCGGGGGCGGAACCTATGTCGATGTGGGCGCCAATATCGGCACGATAGCCCTGCCGGTCGCCTCTTCTCTTCCCGATGTCAGGGTGGTGGCTATCGAAGCTCAGCGTATCGTGGCGGGTTTGCTTGCCGCCAATGCCTTGAACAATCATCTCTACAACGTGGAAGTGCTTCACGCCGCCGCAGGCGCATCCGTGGGTCTGACGCCATTTCCGCAAGGTCGGCTTGGGAGCGGCCCCCTGAATTTCGGAGTCGTGGGGGCCTATCTGGGAAGCTTTCCAACCGAGAACGTGCGTGTCTGCACGCTCGATGAAGTCTCACCCGCCGATACACGGTTCGTGAAGATCGACGTCGAAGGTGCCGAACCCGAAGTTCTGAAGGGCGCGGGAAGGCTTCTCAACGAGATCCGCCCGGTCTGGCTGATCGAGGCCAATGTCGCCAATATCGACACCGCGAAACAGGCGATGAGAGCCATGTTCGACGCCGGCTACAGGCTGTTCTGGTTCTATGCGCCGTTGGTCTCGCCAGTCTCCCAGAAGCTCCCTCAGGTCGCCCAGAACAACAAGGGCGATATGAACTTCATCGCACTCCCGCCCGGCGTCCCCAACATCTGGGACCTGCAGGAGTTCTTCAACGCGGATGATCCATCGCCGGTGAACCTGTCCAGCTTCCGGTATCTTGAGCGTTTGAAGTTCAAGCTGCAGCCGCGAACCGACGGGGCCTAAGCCAGCTCGATCGCCATGGCCGTGGCTTCGCCGCCGCCGATGCACAGGCTGGCCATGCCTTTCTTGCCACCGCGCGCCTGCAGGGCCGAGATCAGCGTGCACAGGATGCGCGCGCCCGAGGCGCCGATGGGATGGCCCAGGGCGCAGGCGCCGCCGTTGACGTTCAGCTTGTCGGGCGAGAAGCCCAGCTCCTGCTGGGCGATCATGGCCACGACGGCGAAGGCCTCGTTGACCTCCCACAGGTCGACATCGGAAACGTCCCAGCCGGCCTTCTTCAGCGCCTTGCGCATGGCGGGGACCGGGGCGGTGGTGAATAGGCCGGGTTCATGGGCGTGGGCGGCGTGAGCGGCGACGCGGGCGACGACCTTCAGGCCCAGACGGTCGGCGACGCTCTGGCGGGTCATCACCAGGGCGGCGGCGCCGTCGCTGATCGAGCTGGAATTGGCCGCCGTGATGCCGCCGTCGCGGCTGAAGGCCGGGCGCAGGGTCGGGATCTTGGCCGGATCAGCCTTCAGCGGCTGCTCGTCCTGGGCCACGACCTCGGTGCCCTTGCGGGTGGTGACGGTGACGGGGGTGATCTCGGCCTCGAAGGCCCCGCTCTGGATTGCAGCCTTGGCCTTCATCAGGCCCCGGGTCGCGTAGTTATCCATCGCCTCGCGGCTGAACTGATAGGTCGCGGCCGAGTCCTCGGCGAAGGCGCCCATCAGCTTGCCGGGCGTATAGGCGTCTTCCAGGCCGTCGAGGTACATCGAGTCCCACATCTGGTCGTGGCCGATGCGGGCGCCCGCGCGGTGCTTGCTCAGCAGATAGGGGGCGCCGGTCATGCTCTCCATGCCACCGGCCACGATCAGGTCGACGCTGCCGGCGGCCAGGGCGTCATGGGCCATGATCGCCGCCTGCATGCCGCTGCCGCACATCTTGTTGATCGTGGTGGCCTCGACCGACAGCGGCAGGCCCGCGCCGACCGCCGCCTGGCGGGCCGGGGCCTGGCCGAGGCCGGCCGAAAGCACGCAGCCCATGATGATCTGCTCGACCAGATCGCCCGAGACGCCGGCCCGCGCGATGGCCGCTTTCACGGCCGTCGCGCCCAGTTCTGTCGCCTTGACCCCGCCCAGCGCGCCCTGAAAGCCGCCCATCGGTGTGCGGGCGAAGGAGACGATGACGACAGGATCGAGGGACGCAGACATGGACGGTCTCCGGATTTGTGGAATTCAGGGTGGAATAAACCCTGACTGCGCAGACCCGCGCAAGCGGTTTGCGGAAAGGGGAGGCGATCACGACCATGCAAGGATCGGCTATCGCCTCCCAAGGTGCAACCGAGAGAGTCAGTTGTAATTGAAAACTAATACCGTTCATCCTCAAACGCAACGCTCTCTTGCATTCCCCGGCGGAACACCGCACCTTTGGATCATGGGCCGCACCGCCGACTACACGAACGAACGCTGCAGCATCGCCGCCACCCTGGAGGTCGTGGGTGATCCGTGGACCTTGCTGATCCTGCGCGACGCCTTTGCCGGCGTGAAGCGGTTTGAGCAGTGGCAGGAACGCCTGGGCGTCGCCCGCAACGTCCTGGCCTCGCGGCTCAAGACCCTGGTCGCGCACGGCGTGATGGAGGCGCAGCGCTATTCTGAGCGTCCGCCGCGCCAGGAATATGTGCTCACACCCAAGGGGCTGGACCTCAGCCCTGTGCTGCTGACCATGGCCGAATGGGGCGATCAGCATGTCTATGGCCTTGGAAATGGTCCGGTGCATTTCGTGCACAAGACCTGCGGCCATGACTTCCATCCGCGACTGGCCTGCGAGGCCTGCGGCGAGGTTATCGACCGCCGCGACCTGCGCAGGGTGGTCCATGAGACCTCGCGGACTGTGGGCGAAGCCCTCGAAGCGGTGAAGGTCGCCGCCGAATAGTCCGACCTTAGGTCAATTTGTCGCATGCGACGTCTGGCCCAGAGCTTACCGAATATTCAGGGCTTTTCCTGCAGTCTGTCCGGCGGTTCGGGGGCAGGCATTGATGGCGACCGTCAAGACTATCGCGCGTATCTTCTCGGTTCGACAGGACCGTCCTGATCTGCTGATGGCCCAGGCGGCAGCCTTCACCCGCCAGGTGCCGATGATGTATCTGGTCCTTCTGGTCAATGCCTTTGCCCTGGCCGCCACCCATTTCCAGTCCGCGCCTCTCAGCCTGACCGTCGGTGGCCCTGCCTGTCTGACCCTGATCTGCGCCTGGCGCATGGCGGGTTGGCTGCGACTTCGCCACAAAGGATTTGATGCCGCCCGGGCCGGCAAGATGCTGCGTGGGACCGTGGTGGCTGCGTTGGGACTATCGATCGGCTTCAGTGCCTGGTCGCTGTCGCTCTATCCCTATGGCGACGCCTACCAGCAGAGCCATGTGGCCTTCTACATGGCCATAACGGTGATCGCCTGCATCTTTTCGCTGATGCACCTGCGGGCCGCCGCCCTTGTGGTCACTGTGGTTGTCCTCGGTCCAATGGCCCTGTTTTTCAGCCTCACCGGCAATCCGGTATTCGCGGCTATCTCGGTCAATGTGGTCGTGGTCGCGGCGGTGATGATCGTGATCCTTCTGATCCATTATCGCGAGTTTTCCGACCTGGTGGCGTCGCGCAGCGCCCTGATCGAGAAGGCCGCCCAGGCTCAGCAGTTGAGCGATGAGAATGACCGCCTGGCCAATCTCGACAGTCTGACTGGCCTGCCCAATCGCCGCCGGTTTTTTACCGAGCTGGAAGCCCAGGTTGCCCACGCCCGGCGCTATGAGCGAAGTCTGATGGTCGGGGTCGTCGACCTCGATGGCTTCAAGCCGATCAATGACGCCTTCGGTCATGCCACGGGTGATCGCCTGCTGACCGAGGTTGGTCGGCGCCTGCAGAGCTTTGGAGCCCCGCCCCTGTTTGTGGCCCGCCTCGGTGGTGACGAGTTTGGCCTGATCATTGACGCTCACCTGAGCCCTGATGCGATCAAGGCCCTGGGCCGCGATCTTTGCGAGCTGCTGCGCGCGCCTTATCGCCTGCCGGGCGTCACCGCCCAGGTTGGCGGCTCGATCGGATTGTGCGCTTTCCCGGCCGGCGGCCAAACCAGCGAGCAGCTGTTCGAGCGCGCCGACTACGCCCTCTATCACGCCAAGCAGAACCTGAAGGGCTCGGCCGTGGTGTTCGACGAGCGCCACGAGGCCGACATCCGCGAACTGGGCCAGGTCGAGCAGGCCCTGCGCCGCGCCGACCTGGACGCGGAGATGCATATCCACTTCCAGCCCATCATCGACACCAGCGCCAAGCGGACCATCGCTTTCGAGGCCCTGGCGCGATGGTCAAGCCCCGAGTTGGGCGAGGTACCGCCGGCCGTGTTCATCAATGCCGCCGAGCGTTCGGGCCAGATCGTCGAGATCACCCGCGTGCTGGTCGCCAAGGCGCTGCGCGCGGTCAGCACCTGGCCGATGGACATGCGGGTTTCGATCAACCTGTCGGCCCGCGACATCGCCTCGATGGAGACTGTCAGCCGCATCGTCGACATCGTTCTGGAAAGCCAGGTCGCGCCGCACCGTATCGATTTCGAGATCACCGAGACGGCCATCGTCTGCGACTTCGACCAGGCCCGCGCCGCCCTGATGACCTTCCATGGCCTGGGCGTCCGGACGGCTCTGGACGATTTTGGCACCGGCCATTCCAGCCTCAGCCATGTCCGCCTGCTGCCGCTGGACAAGTTGAAGATCGACTCCAGCTTCATTGCCGATATCGACCATCACGCGGCCAGCGAGGACATCGTCAAGACCGTGCTGCAACTGTGCCGCAACCTGCGGATCGACTGCATCGTCGAGGGCGTCGAGACCCAGGAGCAGCTGGACAAGGTGGTGTCTCTGGGCGGTGTCGTCATGCAGGGCTATCACTTCGCCCGGCCGATGCCGGCCGCCAGCGTCGCGACCTACCTTGCCGAAGAGGCCGCCCTGGCGATCGCCCGCAACGGCCTGCGCCCAAGCGCGGCCCAGCGCGCCGCGCGGATCTGGTTCGACGAGGACGGCCTGCAGGGCCTGGGCTAGTTGCCGGTCTTCTTGGCCGCAATTTTCACCTGAACAGGGGAAGAGGCGCCCCCCGACCATCGGCGGGGTGGGGCAAGGTCCTCGGCGGGGGGGGGGGGGGGGGGCCCCCCCCCCCCCGGCCCAGGGTGGTGGTGGGGGGATTTGGGGGGCGCGGCGGGGTGGGGGGGGGGGGGGAAGTTAAAAAAAAGATTTTAGAACGCG
>JANOSS010000072.1:0-24442 GCA_031415995.1 Caulobacter sp.
GCCCAAGGAAGTGAAGGACGGTCGTCCGCACTATCTGGTCGTCAACGCCGACGAGTCCGAGCCGGGCACCTGCAAGGACCGGGAGATCATGCGGCATGACCCGCACCTCCTGATCGAAGGCTGCCTGATCGCCTCGCGCGCTATGCTCGCCCACGCCTGCTACATCTATATTCGCGGCGAATATGTCCGTGAGCGCGAAGTGCTGGAAGCCGCCATTAGGCAGGCCTACGAGGCCAAGCTGGTGGGCAAGAACAACATCCATGGCTGGGACTTCGACATCTACGTTCACCACGGCGCCGGCGCCTATATCTGCGGCGAAGAGACGGCCTTGCTCGAGAGCCTGGAAGGCAAGAAGGGCCAACCGCGCCTGAAGCCGCCTTTCCCGGCCGGCGCGGGCCTCTACGGCATGCCCACGACCGTCAACAACGTCGAGAGCATCGCTGTTGCAGGTACCATTCTGCGTCGCGGCGCGGCCTGGTTCGCCGGCTTTGGTCGTCCCAACAACACCGGCACCAAGCTCTTCTGCGTCAGCGGGCACGTGAACACGCCCTGCAACGTCGAAGAGGCCATGAGCATCCCGTTCCGCCAGCTGATCGAGGATCATTGCGGCGGCATCCGGGGCGGCTGGGGCAATCTGAAGGCCGTGATCCCGGGCGGTTCGTCCGTGCCGATGATACCCGCCGAGCAGTGCGAAGATTTGCCGATGGACTTTGACGCCCTGCGCGCTCTGCGCTCGGGTCTCGGCACGGCTGCCGTCATCGTCATGGACAAGGACACCGATCTTGTCCGCGCCATCGCGCGCCTGTCGTACTTCTACAAGCACGAGAGCTGCGGCCAGTGCACGCCGTGCCGCGAAGGCACCGGCTGGATGTGGCGGGTCATGGAACGCATGGTCACCGGCGAGGCCGATCCCAAAGAGATCGACACCCTGCTGGACGTCACGACCCAGGTTGAGGGTCACACCATCTGCGCCCTCGGCGACGCGGCCGCATGGCCGATCCAGGGCCTGTTCCGGCACTTCCGCCACGAGGTGGAGGACCGGATCGCATCCTATCGTAGCGGTCGCCTGCACGTGCAGGGCGCCAAGCTGATCGCGGCGGAGTAACAAGAATGGCTATCGCCAAGGTCAACGGCGTCGAAGTCGAGTTCGAGCCCGGCATGACGGTTCTGCAGGTCGCGGAACTGGCCGGGGAAGAGATCCCGCGCTTCTGCTATCACGAGCGCCTCAGCATCGCCGGCAACTGCCGGATGTGCCTGGTCGAGGTGAAGCCTGGCCCGCCGAAGCCGCAGGCGTCGTGCGCCCTGCCGGCCGCCGAGGGCCAGGAGATCTTTACCAAGACCCCGATGGTCAAGAAGGCCCGCGAAGGGGTGATGGAGTTCCTGCTCATCAACCACCCGCTGGATTGCCCGATCTGCGACCAGGGCGGCGAGTGCGATCTGCAGGATCAGGCCATGGGTTATGGCCGCGACGACAGCCGTTACGAAGAAAACAAGCGCGCGGTCGAAGAGAAGGCCATGGGCCCGCTCATCAAGACTGTGATGACACGCTGCATCCAGTGCACGCGCTGCGTGCGCTTCATCACTGAAGTCGCCGGCTCGCCGGAGATCGGCCTGATCTCGCGCGGGGAAGACGTTGAAATCACAACCTACCTGGGCGCGGCGGTGACGTCGGAACTGTCGGCCAACGTGATCGACCTCTGCCCGGTCGGCGCCTTGACCTCCAAGCCCTATGCCTTTGAGGCGCGGCCTTGGGAACTGAAGAAGACCGAGAGCATCGACGTCATGGACGCGCTCGGCTCGGCCATTCGCGTCGATAGCCGCGCCGCTGCGGTTCTCCGTGTGCTGCCGCGCGTCAACGAGGACGTCAACGAGGAGTGGATCTCCGACAAGACGCGCTACGCCGTCGACGGTCTGCAGCGTCAGCGTCTGGACCGTCCGTATGTCCGTGTCGGCGGCCGTCTTCAGCCTGCGACCTGGGGCCAGGCCTTCGCAGCCGTGGCCGATAAGATCAAGGCAACGTCGCCGGAGCGCATCGGCGTCATCGCCGGCGATTTGCAGGACGCTGAAAGCCTGAAGGCGACCAAAGACCTCTTCACCGCCCTGGGCGTGAAGAACCTCGACGCCCGCCAGGACGGCGTGTTTCTGGGCGCTGGTTCGCGCGAGAGCTGGCTGTTCAACACCACGATCGCCGGGATCGAGAACGCCGACGTCATCTTGCTGGTCGGCACGAACCCGCGCGTCGAGGCGCCGGTGCTCAACACCCGCCTGCGCAAGCAGTGGATCGCCGGCAAGCTCCGTATCGGCGTGATCGGCGAGCAGGGCGACCTGACCTACGAGTACGACTATCTCGGCGCCGGCTCCAAGACCCTGTCCGGCCTGGCCAAGAGCAAGTCCGACTTCGCTGCCGCGCTGAAGAACGCCGAACGTCCCGCGATCATCATCGGGCAGGGCGCTCTGACCCGCGCCGACGGCGCGGCGGTGCTGAAGGCCGCCGCTGGCGTGGCCAAGGCGTTCAACGTCGTGAAGGCCGGCTGGAACGGTTGGAACGTTCTGCACACTGCAGCCTCACGCGTCGCCGGTCTCGACATGGGCTTCGTCCCGGGCGAGGGCGGTCTGACCGCAGGCCAGATGCTGAAGCCGGGCGCGCTGGACGTGCTGTTCCTGCTGGGCGCGGACGAGTGCGAAACCGCCGCGTCGGATGCCTTCAAGATCTATCTGGGCACCCACGGCGACAATGGCGCGCACAAGGCCGATGTCATCCTGCCGGGCGCTGCCTATACCGAGAAGAACGGTCTCGATGTGAACACCGAAGGCCGCGTCCAGATGGGCGAGCGGGCGGTGTTCCCGAAGGGCGAGGCCAAGGAAGACTGGTCGATCCTGCGGGCCCTGTCTGAAATCCTTGGCCACAAGTTGCCCTATGACAGCCTGGACCAACTGCGCGCCAAGCTGTTTGCCGATCACCCGACCTTTGGCCAGATCGACTTCGCGCCGGGCTCGATCCCGACCGTGTTCGACGTTTCGGCCATGGGCGGCGCCGGCGAACTGGCCGACTCGCCGTTCGAGAACGCCATCAAGGCCTTCCATCTGACCAATCCCATCGCGCGCGCCAGCGTGACCATGGCCGAATGCGCGGCCATGGTCTCCGGCGCCGCCAAGATCGCGGCGGAGTAGGCCGATGAGCGCCTTCTTCTCCAATCCGGCGGTGACCTGGACCCTGCTGACGACCGGCGGGATCCTGCTGGTCGTGATCTGGGTGCTGCTGAGTCTGGCCTTTCTGCTTCTGGCGGACCGCAAGATCTGGGCCAGCGTGCAGATGCGCAAGGGCCCCAACGTGGTGGGACCGTTTGGCTTGCTGCAGTCCTTCGCCGACTTCTTCAAGTTCGTGCTGAAGGAAATCATCATCCCGGCCGGCGCCGACAAGGTGGTCTTCATCCTGGCACCGTTGCTGAGCCTGGTCTTGGCCTTCGTCGGCTGGGCGGCCATCCCGTTCGCGCCGGGCTGGGTCGTTTCCAACCTCAATGTCGGCATTTTGTACCTGCTGGCGATGAGCTCGCTGGGCGTCTACGGCATCATCATGGGGGGCTGGGCTTCGAACTCGAAGTACCCGTTCCTGGGCGCGCTGCGCTCGGCGGCCCAGATGGTTTCCTATGAGGTCTCGATCGGCCTGATCATCATCACGGTGATCCTGCTGGCCGGCTCGATGAACCTGACGACCATCGTGGAAGCCCAGTCCGGCTGGTTCTGGAACTGGAACGTCTTCGGCGGCGGCCTCAAGAACATCGTTCTGCTGCCGGTCATGGTGATGGCCATGGGCATGTTCTACATCTCGGCCTTGGCCGAGACGAACCGCCCGCCCTTCGACCTTCCCGAAGCCGAATCCGAGCTCGTTGCCGGCTATCAGGTCGAGTACAGCTCGACCCCGTACCTGCTGTTCATGGTCGCCGAATATTCGAACATCGTCCTGATGTGCGCGATGATCAGCGTCTTGTTCTTCGGCGGCTGGAACCCCGGTTTCCCGACTGACTTCCTGGTGAGCTGGGGCTGGTGGGGTAACTTCTTCCTGGCCTTGGTGTTCTTCGCCAAGATCTGCTTCTGGTTTTTCATGATCGCCATGGCCAAGGCCATCGTGCCCCGTTACCGCTACGACCAGCTGATGCGCCTGGGCTGGAAGGTGTTCCTCCCGACCGCGTTGGTGCTGGTCGTTCTGGTCGCTGCCTGGCGCGTGTTCGGTCTGGGCGCGTGAATCGCCAAGCCGCCATAGCCCTGATGGGTCTGACCTTCGCCTCGCTCGCCGCCTGTTCGGCGACCATGGCGCCCGACAAGTCCTATTCGCTGGGACGCGGCGTTGTGAACTATGACGAACTTCGCCGGGCCGGCGACAAGTGCAAGGCCGATGGCGGAGTGCTGCAAGCCAAGCAGGACGGGGGAGATCCCGCCCAGCTTTCAAACTACACCTGCGTCATTCCGAAGGGTGATTGACGGCCATGATGCAACGCATTTCCCAGGCGATTAAGGGCGCTGCCCTTCTGGACTTCGCTAAAGCCTTCGGTCTGGCCATGAAATACATGGCCGCGCCCAAAAAGACCGTCATCTACCCGAACGAGCGCAATCCGCAGTCGCCGCGCTTCCGGGGCGAGCACGCCCTGCGTCGCTATCCGTCGGGCGAGGAGCGCTGTATCGCATGCAAGCTGTGTGAGGCCATCTGCCCCGCACAGGCCATCACCATCGAGGCCGAACCGCGCGAGGACGGCAGCCGCCGCACGACCCGCTACGACATCGACATGGTCAAGTGCATCTACTGTGGCCTGTGCCAGGAGGCCTGCCCGGTGGACGCCATCGTGGAAGGTCCGAACACCGAATACGCGACCGAAACCCGCGAAGAGCTCTATTACGACAAGGAACGTCTTCTCGATAACGGCGACCGTTGGGAACGCCTGATCGCGAAGAATCTGGAGTTGGACGCGCCCTACCGTTAAAGACGGGCGGCGAATCCGAAGGGGATGGCGCGCCACTCGGCGATGTCGTCATGGATGTAGTTTTCAGGGGAGCACCTGGGCCAATGGCCTTGCAGGCGATCGCTTTCTATTTGCTGGCTTTCACAACGCTGGCGGCGGGTCTTCTCGTCGTCTCGGCGCGAAATCCCGTGCACTCGGTGCTCTTCCTGATCACCGCCTTTTTCTCGGCCGCCGGCCTCTTCGTCCTGCTGGGCGCGGAGTTCCTCGCGATGCTGTTGATCGTCGTCTATGTGGGCGCGGTCGCGGTGCTGTTCCTGTTCGTGGTCATGATGCTGGACGTCGACTTCGAGGAATTGCGCAAGGGCTTCGCCCAGTATCTGCCGATCGGCGGGCTTGTGGCGGGCGTACTGACGCTGGAGATGATCTTCGTTGCCGCCACGGTGGCCACGAACGGCGCCGCCGGAAAAAACGCCGAGACCATGGCCTCGCCGGAAGGCGTGAGCAACACCGAGGCGATCGGACGCGTGCTTTACACCGACTACGCCTTCTTCTTCCAGTTGGCGGGCCTGGTGCTTCTGGTGGCCATGATCGGTGCCATCGTCCTGACCCTGCGCCACAAGCCGGGCGTCAAGCGCCAGGATATCGGCAAGCAGGTGGCCCGTTCGCCCAAGACCGGCATGGAACTGGTTCAGATCAAGCCGGGTGAGGGGATCTCCGAATGATCGGCCTGTTGCACTATCTCGCCGTCGCCGCGATCCTGTTCACGATCGGCGTGTTCGGCATCTTCGTGAACCGCAAGAACATCATCGTCATCCTGATGTCGATCGAGCTGATCCTGCTGGCGGTGAACATCAATCTGGTCTCGTTCTCGGTCTATCTGCACGACGTCGTCGGTCAGATTTTCGCGATGTTCGTGCTGACCGTCGCCGCCGCCGAGGCGGCCGTTGGCTTGGCCATTCTCGTCACCTTCTTCCGAAACCGCGGCGATATCGCGGTTGACGACGCCAGCATGATGAAGGGCTAAGCGACATCATGCAGTCTCTCGTCACCATCCTCGTTTTCGCCCCGCTGGTCGCGGCGATCATCGCGGGCCTGTTCGGCCGTCGCATCGGCGACGTGGCCTCGCAAGCGATCACCACCGGTTCTCTGCTGCTGGCCTGCGGTCTGTCCTGGTACGTGTTCAGCCAATGGACCTGGGGGCACATGGAGGCCTTCACGGTTACCCTGCTGCCATTCATCCACGTCGGCGACTTCATCTCCAACTGGTCGATCCGCATCGACGCCCTGTCGGCGGTGATGCTGATCGTGGTGACGACGGTCTCGGCCCTCGTGCACATCTACTCCTGGGGCTACATGGCCGAGGATGACAGCAAGCCGCGCTTCTTCGCGTACCTGTCGCTGTTCACCTTCGCGATGCTGTCGCTGGTCACCGCCGCCGACTTCATGCAGCTGTTCTTTGGCTGGGAAGGCGTGGGCCTGGCCTCGTATCTGCTGATCGGCTTCTGGTTCAAGAAGCCCACGGCGAGCGCTGCTGCGATCAAGGCGTTCGTGGTCAACCGTGTCGGCGATTTCGGCTTCGCCCTCGGCATCATGACCACCTACTGGGCGTTCGGCACGATCCAGTTCGCCGAACTCTTCCCGCAGATCGCCACCAATGCCGGTCGCACCTGGGAGTTCGTCGGCCATAGCTGGCCGCTGATGGATATCGCCTGCTTCCTGCTGTTCATCGGCGCGATGGGCAAGTCGGCGCAGTTCTTCCTGCACACCTGGCTGCCGGACGCCATGGAAGGCCCGACCCCGGTCTCGGCCCTGATCCACGCGGCGACCATGGTCACCGCCGGCGTCTACATGCTGTGCCTGCTGTCGCCGATGTTCGAATACGCGCCCGTCGCCAAGAACATCGTCACGGTGATCGGCGCGGTCACGGCCCTGTTCGCGGCCACGGTCGGTCTGACCCAGAACGACATCAAGCGGGTCATCGCCTATTCGACCTGTTCGCAGCTGGGCTACATGTTCTTTGCGGCCGGTATCGGTGCCTATCAGGCGGCCATGTTTCACCTGTTCACCCACGCCTTCTTCAAGGCGCTCCTGTTCCTGGGCGCCGGTTCGGTGATCCACGGCATGCATCACGAACAGGACATGCGGAAGTATGGCGCCCTGGCCAAGCTGCTGCCGGTCACCTTCATCGCCATGACCATCGGCACGATCGCCATCACGGGTCTCGGCTTCCCGCCGCTGCACCTGGGCTTCGCCGGCTTCTACTCGAAGGACACCATCATCGAGGCGGCCTTCGCTGCGGGTGGTGAGAACGCCTTTGCTATGTTCGCCTGGGTGATCGGCCTGCTGGTCGCCGGCCTGACGTCATTCTACTCTTGGCGCGTGGCCTTCTTCACCTTCAACGGCAAGGCCCGTTGGGGTCGTGACGATCATCACGCTCACGACGCACACGCTGCCCATGCCCATGCCCATGCCCATGACAGCCACCCCTCGCATGAGATGCACGACGAACCCGTCGCGGACGACCACGCGCATGACGACCATGGTCACGGCCATGATCACAAGCCGCACGAGAGCCCGCTGATCATGCTGTTCCCGCTGGTCGTGTTGTCGCTCGGCGCAGTGTTCGCCGGCTTCGTGTTCGTCGACTACTTCGTGGGTCACCACCAGGAAGAGTTCTGGCGCGGCGCGATCTACAACGCACCGACCAACCACGTTCTGCACGACGCGCATGACGTGGCCCAGTGGGTGAAGTGGAGCCCGTTGATCGCCTCGATCCTCGGCCTGCTGGTTGCGGCCTATATCTATCTGATCAAGGGCAACGAGCGTCTGGGCGCCAAGCTCGCGGCGCGCAACGGCCCGCTGTACGTGTTCTTCTACAACAAGTGGTTCTTCGACGAACTTTACCAGGCCACATTCGTGCGCGCGGCCAAGTTCCTCGGCGACCTGTTCTGGAAGGGCGGAGATCAGAAGATCATTGACGGCTTCGGGCCGGACGGCGTCAGCGCCGTCAGCTACGCGGTCGGCCGCCGGACCGGCAAGCTCCAGACCGGCTACGTCTATCACTATGCGTTTGTCATGCTGCTCGGCGTCGCCGGCCTGCTTGGCTTCGCCCTTTACGCATTCCGTTGAGGACGGATCGATGACCGGCCTTCTCAGCCTCACCACCTTCGCTCCGCTCGCCGGCGTGGCCGTCCTTCTGGCGGTCCGCGCCATCAAGGGTGACAACGCGGCCACCGACAGTCTGGCCAAGTGGATCGCCCTGGCGACCACTCTGGTCACCTTCGCGCTGTCGATCGTGATGGTCGCGCAGTTTGACGCGGCAAACCCGGGCTTCCAGTTCGTGGAAGACTTCGCGTGGTTCGCGGGCCTGCATTACCGCATGGGTGTTGACGGGATTTCCATCCTGTTCGTCCTGCTGACGACCTTCCTGCTGCCGATCTGTATCCTGGCCAGCTGGCGCTCCATCGACAAGCGGCTGGTTGAATACCTCATCTGCTTCCTGGTGCTGGAGACCCTGGTCATCGGCGTGTTCTGCGCTCTGGACCTGATCCTCTTCTACCTGTTCTTCGAAGGCGGCCTGGTGCCGATGTTCCTGATCATCGGGATCTGGGGCGGCAAGCGTCGCGTCTACGCGGCCTACAAGTTCTTCCTCTACACGCTGCTCGGCTCGGTGCTGATGCTGGCGGCGATCCTGGCGATGATCACCATCGCGGGCACGTCGTCGATCCCCGAACTGATGACCTTCAAGTTTGCGCCGTGGCTGCAGACCTGGCTGTGGCTGGCTTTCTTCGCCAGCTTCGCGGTGAAGATGCCGATGTGGCCGGTCCACACCTGGCTGCCGGACGCCCACGTCGAGGCGCCGACGGCCGGTTCGGTCATCCTGGCGGGTGTCCTGCTGAAGATGGGCGGCTACGGCTTCATGCGCTTCAGCCTGCCGATGTTCCCCAATGCGTCGGAGATGTTCCAGCCGCTGGTGTTCGCGATGTCGGCCATCGCCATCGTCTACACGTCGCTGGTCGCCTTCCGCCAGACCGACATCAAGAAGCTGATCGCCTATTCGTCGGTCGCCCACATGGGCTTTGTGACCATGGGAATCTTTTCGGGCAATGCGGCGGGCGAGCAGGGCGCAATCTTCCAGATGCTGAGCCACGGGGTCATCTCCGGCGCGCTCTTCCTGTGCGTTGGCGTCGTCTATGACCGCATGCACACCCGCGAAATCGCTTTCTATGGCGGCCTCGCCAACCGGATGCCCTGGTACGCAGCGACCTTCCTGTTGTTCACCATGGGCAATGTCGGCCTGCCGGGCACCTCGGGCTTCGTCGGTGAAATCCTGACGATGACGGGTGTCTACGAGGCCTCGACCTGGGCGGCCCTGTTCGCCGCCAGCGGCGTGATCCTGTCGGCGATGTACGCCCTGACGCTGTATCGCCGGGTCATGTACGGCGAGATCGTCAATCCTGAACTCAAGACGATCACCGATCTCGACAAGCGCGAGATCCTGATCTTCGCGCCGCTGATCATCTCGACCCTGGTGCTCGGCATCTATCCGAATTTCGTATTTGACCTGACCGCGTCGTCCGTCGACGCGCTGGTCGGCGCCTGGCGCGCCGCCGTGGCCGGGTGAGGGACTGATGACGCTTTCAGCCAATCTTTCGCTGATCCTCCCCGAGGTCATCCTCGCGGTTTCGGCCCTCGCCCTGCTGGTCTGGGGCGCCTTTCAGGGGCGTGTCACCCCCGCTTTTACTCTGGCCAGCGTCGCGGCCCTGCTCGCGGCGGCGGTCGCGGCCGTGGTTGGCCCGCATGGTCACGCCTTCAACGGTGTCTATTCGGCCGACTCGGCGGCGACCTACGCCAAGGTGGCGATCTTCTTCTCCAGCGCCATCGGCATCGTGCTGGGTGATCGCTGGCTGGCCCAGCGCGGCGACCAGAAGTTCGAATATGCGGTGCTGGTGATCCTGGCGGCACTGGGGATGGGCGTCACCGCCTCGGCTGGCGATCTGATCAGCCTGTATATCGGTGTCGAACTGCAATCCCTGGCGCTTTATGTGCTGGCGGCTTTCCGTCGCGACGACGCCAAGGCTTCGGAAGCCGGCCTGAAGTATTTCGTCCTCGGCGCGCTTTCCTCCGGCCTGCTGCTCTACGGTTCGTCGCTGATCTACGGCTTTGCGGGCTCGACCCGGTTTTCCGACATCGCCGCCGCTGCGCATGACGCACACGGCGTTGGCCTGCTGTTTGGCCTGGTGTTCCTAATCTGCGGCCTGGCGTTCAAGGTCTCTGCGGCGCCCTTCCACATGTGGACGCCGGACGTCTACGAAGGCGCCCCGACCCCGGTCGTGGGCTTCTTCGCCGCCGCGCCGAAGCTCGCGGCCATGATGATGTTCGCCCGCGTTCTGGGCGACGCCTTCCCGGACTCGGTCGCCCAATGGCGTCAGGTCCTGGTGATTGCCGCCCTGATCTCGGTCTTTGTCGGTGCCTTCGCCGGCTTGGCCCAAACCAATCTCAAGCGGCTTTGGGCCTATAGTTCGATTGCCAATGTCGGCTACGCCCTTCTGGGCGTCGCCACCGGCGGCGAGACCGGGCTGCATGCCATGCTGGTCTTCATGATCCTCTACATGGTCGACGTGACCGGCTTCTTTGCCTGCCTGCAGGCCCTGAGCCGCAACGGCAAGCCGATGGAAACCATCGAGGACATGGCTGGCCTGATCAAGGAACGCCCCGGTATCGCCCTGGCCATGACCGCGTTCTCGCTTTCGGCCCTGGGTCTGCCGCCGTTCTCGGGCTTCTGGTCGAAGTTCTACGTCTTCAAGGCCGCGCTCGGCACGGGTGACGTCATGCTGCAGTGGGCCGCTGTGCTAGGCCTGGTCGGCAGCGTCGTCGGGGCCTTCTATTATCTGCGCCTGATCAAGAGCATGTGGTTCGACGCCTCAAAGGGCGCCGTGGATGCCCCGGCCCCCGCAGCGCGCGCGGTGGGTTTCGCAGCAGCCCTGTTCGCTTTCCCGGTGGTTCTGGTCGCACTGATCTGGCTCGACCCGGCCGCCAAGGCTGCAGCTGCGGCCTTTGGCCACGCGTGACGTGACGGGCGCTCCCTCAGCTTCAGAAGGGCCGCCCGTCGTCGTTCTCGACGAGATCGACTCCACCAATGCCGAGGCCCGTCGCCGCGCGGAAGCGGGCGAAGCGGGGCCCCTATGGCTGCTGGGCCTGAGGCAGACGGCAGGACGTGGTCGAAGAGGCCGGGCCTGGGAGACCGGGGAGGGCAACCTGGCCGCTACCCTGCTGTTTTCGACTGACAAGCCGCCAGCCGAGGCTGCTCAGGTTTCGTTCGTCGCCGCCCTGGCCGTAGCGGACCTTCTTGCGGCCTATGTTCCTGCAGCCTTGATCAGCCTGAAGTGGCCCAATGATCCGCTGTTGGCTGGATTGAAAGTCGGCGGAATTCTGATCGAGTCGGGAAGTCGTCCCGGCGGCGGGCTTTGGATCGCCGTTGGTGTCGGCGTCAACCTGGCATGCAAGCCTGTTTGTAGCGAACGTCCAGCCACGGCCCTGGCCACGCATAGCGCAGCGCCTGCGCCATCACCGGCGGAGGCCATCGAGGTGTTGGCCGGCGCGTTTGAGCGATGGTCGCGCGTCTGGCATACGCTGGGTTTTCCCGCGATTGCCGACGCCTGGACAGCGCAGGCCCATGGCCTGGGCGAACCCTGCGTGGCGCGTCTTGGAACCGAGACTGTCGACGGTGTCGCCGAAGGGCTCGACGGTGACGGCGCTCTCAGGCTTCGGTTGCCTGATGGCCGGTTGCGGCGCATCACGGCCGGCGATGTCTTCTTCGGCGAGGCCAACTGATGCTGCTGGCGATAGAGCAGGGCAACACCAACACGATGTTCGCCATCCATGATGGCCATAGCTGGATCGCCCAATGGCGCTCGGCCACCGAGAGCACCCGCACGGCTGACGAATATGTCGTGTGGCTGTCGCAGCTGTTGTCGATGCAAGGCCTCGGCTTTCGGGCCATCGACGCCTGCATCATCTCCAGCGTCGTGCCGCAGTCGATCTTCAACCTGCGCAATCTCTCGCGTCGCTATTTCAATGTCGAGCCCCTGGTGATCGGCGAGAACGCCAAGCTCGGCGTCGATGTTCGGATCGACAAGCCGTCCGAGGCCGGCGCCGACCGTCTGGTCAACGCCGTCGGCGCGCACATGGTCTATCCTGGTCCGCTGATCGTCATCGACAGCGGCACCGCCACCACCTTCGACATCGTCGCCGCAGACGGCGCCTTCGAGGGCGGCATCATCGCGCCGGGCATCAATCTTTCCATGCAGGCTCTGCACGAAGCGGCTGCTAAGCTGCCGCGCATCGCCATTCAACGCCCCGCCGGCAACCGCGTGGTCGGAACCGACACCGTCAGCGCCATGCAGTCCGGCGTGTTCTGGGGCTACATTTCTTTGATCGAGGGGCTTGTCGCGCGCATCAAGGTTGAGCGCGCGGAGCCTATGACCGTCGTCGCCACCGGTGGGGTTGCCTCACTATTCGAAGGTGCCACGGGCTGCATCGATCACTTCGATTCGGATCTAACGATCCGCGGACTCCTCGAAATTCACCGTCGCAACACCACCTCAGAGACCTGATGACAAAATCTTCTCAAGACGAACTCGTTTTCCTGCCGCTCGGCGGGTCGAACGAGATCGGCATGAACTTCAACCTGTATGGCTTTGGCCCGGCTCACGCTCGCAAGTGGATCGTGGTCGATTTGGGCGTCACCTTCGGCGACCAGACGACGCCCGGTGTCGAAATCATTCTGCCTGACCCCGAATATATCGAGGCCTATGCCGACGATATCCTGGGCATCGTGCTGACCCACGCCCACGAGGATCACCTAGGGGCGGTACACTGGCTTTGGCCGCGGCTGAAGGCACCGGTCTACGCGACGCCGTTTACCGCCTTCCTTCTGCGCGAGAAACTGCGCGACGCGCGTCTTCTCGACGAAGTGCCGATCACTGAGGTGCCTCTGGGTGGCAAGTTCTCGATCGGCCCGTTCGATCTGGAAATGATCACCCTGACCCACTCGATCCCGGAGCCGAACGGTCTGGCGATCAAGACCCCTCTGGGCACAATCCTGCATACCGGCGACTGGAAGATCGATCCCGATCCACAGCTCGGCGAAGCCACCGACATCGACGCGATCCGCAAGCTTGGCGACGAGGGCATCCTTGCGATGGTTTGCGACAGCACCAACGTGTTCGTCGATGGCGTTGCGGGCTCGGAAGCCGACGTGCGCGTGGCGATGAACAGGCTGATCGCCGGCCTTACCGGCAAGATCGCTGTGGCGTGCTTCGCCTCGAACGTGGCCCGCATGGATACCGTGATCCGCGCCGCCCAGGCTGCCGGTCGCAAGGTCTGTCTGGCCGGGCGTTCGATGCACCGCATGAGCGCAGCCGCGCGTTCGGTTGGTCTGCTTGTGGGCATCGAGCCCTTCATTACCGACGACCAGGCCAAGTACCTGCCCGAGAATGAGGTCCTTTTCCTCTGCACCGGCAGTCAGGGTGAAGCGAGGGCGGCCCTGTCACGCATCGCCGAAGGAACCCACCCGCATGTGAAGCTGTCGCAGGGCGATCACGTGGTCTTCAGTTCGAGGGTCATCCCGGGCAACGAGATTCCGATCCGCAACCTGCAGAACAAGCTGGCCGATCGCGGCGTTCGCCTGCACACCGAACGCGACACGCCCGGTATTCACGTCAGCGGCCACCCTTGCCGCGACGAGCTCAAGCAAATGTATCAGTGGGCTCGCCCCGAAATTGCCGTGCCGACCCATGGCGAGCGCCGTCACCTGATCGAGCATGCCGCCTTCGCCCGTGACCTGCAGGTTCCGCAGCAGGTGACACCGCGCAACGGCGATATGGTTCGCCTGGCTCCCGGCCGCGCCGAGATCATCGACGAGGTTCCGGCCGGTCGCCTCTATGTCGACGGCGGCGTGGTCACGGCCGAGAACGGTCAGGCCCTGCGCGAGCGCCGCCATGTCGCTTTCAATGGCATGCTGGCGGTATCGATCGTTCTGGACGGCAAGAACCGTATCGTCTCTGGGCCGCAGGTTCGGGGCCTGGGTCTGGCGGGCGACAGCGAGTATCCGCTGGGCGAAGCCATGGACGATCTGGCTGAGGAGGCCGAGACGGCCTTCAAGCGCCTGGGCGGCGATCAGAAGGAACTGGACGACGCTATCGAGAACGCCATCTCGCGCGCCGTGAAGAAGGCGGCGTTCCGGATCTGGGAGCGTAAGCCCGTCGTTGAGACGACGGTCCTTCGCGTCTAACGTTACGTAAGCAGCCGCCCGCTGTGACAACGACACGGCGGGCGGCTCTTTTCGCGCTGCGGCTCAGGTGTTAGGCCTTCGCGCAAGCGAGAAGCGCGCGGGAGCAGATCATGATCGGCAAACTCAATCACGTTGGCGTGGCGACGCCGTCGATCGACGAGTCGGTGAAATTGTATCGCGACCTGCTGGGTGCAACATCGGTCACGGAGAAGTGGGCGATGCCGGAACAGGGTGTCTGGGTCTGCTTCGTCAACCTGCCCAATAGCCAGATCGAACTCATCGAGCCCTATGGCGAGACGTCGCCTATCCATGGATTTCTGGCCAAGAACCCCAAGGGCGGCCAGCACCACATCTGCTTCGAGGTCGATGATATCTACGAAGCCCGTGACGCGCTTGTCGCCAAGGGCGCTACGGTGCTGGGCGAGCCGCGTATCGGCGCGCACGGCACGCTGATCATCTTTGTTCACCCTAAAGACATGGGCGGCCTGCTGGTCGAACTCATGGAGACGCCCAAGGAGGCGCACCACTGATGGGCCCGATTACTGGTATCGCGATCTTCCTGACCATCTGGTGGACGGTTCTTTTCGTCGTTCTGCCGCTTGGGTCGCGCAGCTATCATGAGATGGGGATCAAGCCGCCGGGCGGCGGCGACCCGGGTGCGCCGGTGAACCCGAATCTGAAGCGCAAGTTCTTCACCACGACCTGGGTGTCGATCGCGGTGTTCGTCGTGCTGTGGTTGATCATCCGCTTTGACCTGATCAGCCTGCCGCCGCTGCCCGCGACCTATTAGGACCGCCATGTTGCCCAAGCCTTGGGCGTGATGCGATCTTTGCCCCTGCGATCGCACAAGGCTTGGGCGAAACGCCCTAATCTGCGCCGCCCGCTGTAAGTGCGTGCCCCGACATCCGGTCGGAGGCGTAGGGTCATCGTACGGGATCAGCTGTTTCTGATCTCACTCTGTGGCGTCTTCCCCGACGATGAACTTGCAAGGCCGCGCGAGGATCGCGCGGCCTTCTTTTCGTTTGAAATGCCTCTTGCGGTCATCTTTTCGCCGCGCGCGTTGCCAAGCTAACGGCCAAGGGGCTATCTCAGGCCCTCGCATTTCCTCGGAGACGTCTTTCTGATGCGCCTGTCGCGCTATTTCCTGCCCGTGCTGAAAGAAGCTCCGTCCGACGCCCAGATCGTGTCGCACCAATTGATGCTGCGCGCCGGCATGATCCGCCAAGAAGCGGCGGGCATCTATGCCTGGCTGCCGCTAGGCCTGCGGGTGCTGAACCGCATCGAACAGATCGTCCGCGAGGAAATGGATCGCGCCGGCGCCATCGAGCTCCTGATGCCGACCCTGCAACTGGCCGACCTGTGGCGCGAGTCGGGCCGCTATGACGCCTACGGCCCTGAGATGCTGCGCATCGTCGACCGTCATGAGCGCGAGCTGCTGTACGGTCCCACCAACGAGGAAATTATCACCGAGATCTTCCGTGGGTCGGTCAAAAGCTACAAGGAGCTGCCCAAGAACCTCTACCACGTGCAGTGGAAGTTCCGCGATGAGACCCGTCCGCGGTTTGGCGTGATGCGCGGCCGCGAATTCCTGATGAAGGACGCCTACAGCTTCGACCTCGACGTCGAGGGTGCTCGCAAGTCCTACAACCGGATGTTCGTGGCCTATCTGAACCTGTTTGATCGCATGGGCCTGAAGGCCGTCCCGATGCGCGCCGACACCGGTCCGATCGGCGGCGACCTGAGCCACGAGTTCATCGTTCTGGCCGATACCGGCGAAAGCGCCGTGTTCTGCCACAAGGACCTGGTCGAGATGAGCGCGCCCGGCCCCCACGTCGACTGGAATGGCGACCTGCAGCCGCTGGTCGACCAGCGGACAGCGCTTTACGCAGCGACCGAGGAAATGCACGACGAGGCCGCCTTCGCTCAGGTCGCCGAGGGCGACCGGCTGTCGGCGCGCGGCATTGAGGTGGGGCATATCTTCTCGTTCGGGACCAAGTATTCCGAGCCGATGCGCGCCCTTGTAACGGGTTCGGACGGCAAGGATGTTCCGGTGCAGATGGGCTCGTACGGCGTGGGCGTCTCGCGTCTGCTGGGCGCGATTATCGAGGCCAGCCACGACGACGCCGGCATCATCTGGCCCGAGTCCGTGGCGCCGTTCGATGTGGGCATTATCAACATGCGCCAGGGCGATGCGGCTTGCGATGCGGCCTGCGACGCGGCCTACAAGGCGCTGACTGCTGCCGGCAAGACAGTGCTCTACGATGACACAGATGCTCGGGGTGGCGCCAAGTTCGCCACAATGGATCTGATCGGTCTGCCATGGCAGTTGATCATCGGCCCCAAGGGCATCGCCGAAGGCGTTGTCGAGATCAAGAACCGCGCGACCGGCGAGCGCTCGACCGCGTCGCTGGAGTCCGTCCTGGCGGGCCTCACGCAAAGCAAGGCTGGCTAATGAGCGATCTCGGGTCGGCCGGACCGTTCAGCCGATGGGAGCGGTCCGTCGCGCGGCGGTACCTGTTCGCCAAGCGCAAGAATGGCGGCGTCGCCCTGATTTCGGTGATCTCGTTCAGCGCTGTAATGCTGGCTGTGTTCGCCCTGATCACTGTCATGAGCGTTATGAACGGCTTCCGCGCGGAGCTGCTGGGACGGATCCTGGGTTTCAACGGCCATCTCTACGCCCAGTCTCCTCTGATTAATGGCCCTGACCGGGATGGTGTGATCAGCCGCATCCGCGCGGTGCCTGGCGTTGTTCAGGCCGTCCCGATGGTTGAAGCCCAGGCCATGGTCATCGGCCCCAGTCAGGTGACCGGGGCTATCGTGCGCGGGGTGACGCCTCGCGATCTGCGCGGCCTGAAGATCATAGCCAACAACATCAAGAAGGGCTCGATGGCCGGTTTTGGCCAGGGCGAGTTCGGCGGCGATATCGTGCTGATTGGCGACCGCATGGCGATCAATCTTGGGGTCGCCCCGGGCGACGCTATCACCTTGATCTCGCCCTCCGGGCCAGCGACGGCGTTCGGGACCTCGACCCGCGAAAAGGACTACATCGTCGGCGGCATCTTCAGCGTCGGCATGAGCCAGTTTGACGAGGCCTATGTCTACATGCCGCTCGACCAGTCACAGCTGTTCTTCGGGCGCGACACCTCGGTCGACTATGTCGAGATCAAGGTTGATGACCCCGATGACGCCAAGGCCCTGAAGCCCGCAGTCGAGGCCGCCAGTGGTCCGGGCGCTCTGGTCGCCGACTGGATGGACAAGAACCATAGCTACTTCACGGCCCTGCAGGTCGAGCGGAAGGTGATGCGGTTGATCCTCTTTTGCATCGTCGCGATCGCCACCCTGAACATCATTTCCAGCCTGGTCATGCTGGTCAAGAATAAGGGCAAAGACATCGCTATTCTGCGCACCATGGGAGCGGGGCAAGGGTCGATCCTGCGCATCTTCCTTATGGCCGGCGCCTCGATCGGCGTGGCGGGCACACTGACAGGGCTGCTGCTGGGGGTGCTGTTTTGCGCCTACATCACGCCGATCCAGAACTTCGTGGAATGGGTGACGGGCACGGCCGTTTTCAGCGCCGACGTCTACATGCTCTCGCACATCCCCGCGAAGATCGACTGGGCCGAGGTGGGCGGCATTGTCGGCCTATCGGCCCTGATGAGCATCGCAGCGACTTTGCCGCCGGCCTGGCGCGCCTCGCGTATCGATCCGGTGGAGGCGCTGCGCTATGAGTGATCCGGTCCTTTCGCTGCGCGGCGTCGAACGCGTTTACAAGACCGAAGCGGGCGATCTTCCCGTGCTGCGCGGTGTCGACATCGACATTTATCCAGGCGAGGTCGTCGGACTGATCGGCCCCTCGGGATCGGGCAAGTCGTCGCTGCTGCATTCGGCCGGCTTGCTGGAACGTCCCGACGCCGGGCTTGTGGCTCTGGGGGGGCGCGACTGCTCGAAGCTGTCGGAAAGGATCCGCACGCGGATCCGCCTGGGCACGGTGGGGTTCGTCTACCAGTTCCACCACCTGCTGCCTGAGTTCAGCGCGCTTGAGAACGTGGCCATGCCCGGCCTGATTGCCGGGCGCAGCCGGGCCGAGGCGGAGGGGCGGGCGCTTGAGTTACTGACGGAGCTTGGCCTCAGCGCCCGGGTGAACCATCAGCCGGCCCAGATGTCGGGTGGCGAGCAACAGCGCGTGGCGATCGCCCGCGCCTTGGCCAACAAGCCGCAACTGCTGCTGGCCGACGAGCCGACGGGCAATCTGGATCCAGCGACCTCGGCGGCGGTGTTTCAGTCGCTGTACAGCCTGGCCCGTGGCCAGGGTGTGGCCGCGCTGATCGCCACGCACAACATGGATCTGGCGCGCTACATGGACCGGGTGTTCGCGCTCAGAGACGGCCATCTTGAGCCACAGACCTTCTAAGGTCGCGTTCGGCTAAAGCAGCGCCTGGCGCATCGCGGCGAAGAAACCGCTCCGGTCGATCTTCTTGATCACCCGGGCGTTGGGCGCCCTGCGCTTGAGCGCTGGATCAGCGATCTCGATATCGGGCAGGATGGCGTGCGATACGCTCAGATAGCCTCGCGTGAGTTCGCCCAGAGTCTCGACATCGACGACGGCCTGCTCGGCTTGCAGGATCAGGCTCTCATCCAGCGCGACGGCACATGTCAGGGCGTCCGGGTGAAGGCTGCCGCTCAGACCTTCGGTTTCCTGAGCGAAGGCCAGGGAGGCGCGATTGACGTCGGTGAAGAACCGGGCGCGGGGCGTACCCAAGGACTCCAGCTCGGCCAGTTGGGAGATAACCAGCAGGCCGTCACGCAGCGTCTCGGTCCACGTCACGATGGACAGCTTGAAGCCGGCGTTGATCACGATCTTGGCGGCTTCAGGATCGGCATATAGATTGTACTCGGCGGCCGGCGTCACGTTGCCCACGCCGTTGTCGGTGCCGCCCATGACCCAGAGATGTTTCACAGCCTGGGCGATAAGCGGCTCGCGCAGATAGGCCAGCGCAATATTGGTCAGGGGCGCCTGGGCGATGATCGTGATCTCGCCCGGAGCCGCCATCACTCTGCGCACGATCTCGTCAACCGCGTGACCTTTGGCCGGGCGCTGTGCGGCGAGCGGATAGCCCATGTCGCTCATGCCGTCCGCGCCGAACACATAGGCCGCATCCAGCGGCGCACGGGAAAATGGAGCCTGGGCACCCAGATAGACCGGGACGCCTTGCGTCTCGCAGACCTCCAACGTGACCAGCGCATTCTCCGCATGCTGAACAAAGCCAACATTGCCGTGTGCTATCGTGATCGCCTCAACGGTGACCCCCGGGCGGGCGAAGGCGAGCATCAGGGAGAAGACGTCGTCTCCGGCGGTGTCTGTGTCGATGATCAGGCGCATGGGGCTGATCTGAACTGATCCGGCGTCCAGGGCAAAGCCCCCGGGAGGCCCTTCGAATGACTCTCCCAAAGAATATGCGGTGGATCGTGGCGGAACATCTTGTGAATGGAACAAAAGAAGAATATGGAACAAACAAGCAACTGTTGTGGAGGTTCCTGTGATCCGTATCGCGCGAGAGTCTTTGGCCCTTGTATCCGTCGCCAGCTTCGTTTGGATGATGTGCTCGGTCGCCCAGTTGGTGGCCTGAGTCGATTGATTGGAGACGTGGGCGATGTCGGGCAGCGAAGGACAGGGTTTCGTCCACCTTCGGGTTCGTTCGGCCTATTCGCTGCTGGAAGGTGCCATCAAGGCTGACGTTATCGGCAAATTGGCCGAGGCTGCAGGGATGCCGGCGGCTGGTCTGACGGATCGGGCCAATCTGTTTGGCGCGCTGGAATATTCCTCCTACGCCAAGGACTCGGGGATCCAGCCGATCATCGGCTGCGCGCTACCCGTTTCCGGCATCGGCGCTGGTCCAACCGAGCGGTGGGCGCGAGCGCCGACCATCACGCTCCTGGCCCAGAACGAGCGGGGCTATCTCAACCTTTCCGAGCTTTCGTCGATCGCTTACCTCGAAAGCGGTGACCTTGCCGAGCCGATCGTGCCCTGGTCCAAGGTGGTCGAGCACGCTGAAGGACTAATCCTGCTATCGGGCGGCACAGATGGTCCGGTGGACGCGCTGTTCGCCGCCGGAAAAGGCGCTGAAGCGATCCAGGCCCTGGCCGAAATGAGCCGGGTGTTTGGTGACCGGTTCTATGTCGAGCTGCAACGCCATGGTCTGCCGCGTCAGGCCGCCGCAGAGCCGGGTCTGGTGAACTGGGCCTATGAGCACGACGCGCCGCTGGTCGCGACCAATGATGTGTATTTCGCCAAGGCGGAGCTCTACAACGCGCACGACGCATTGCTGTGTATATCCGACGGCGCGTTTGTCGGACAGGACGAACGCCGGCGTGTGACGCCAGAGCACTGGTTCAAACCGGCGGCCGACATGCGCATGCTGTTCTCGGATCTGCCGGAGGCCTGCGACAACACCCTGGACATCGCCCGCCGCTGCGCCTTCCTGGTCAAGAAGCGTGACCCGATCCTGCCGAGCTTTCCGACAGGCGACGGACGCAGCGAACCAGACGAACTGAAGCTTCAGGCCCGCGAAGGTCTGCGGGCAAGACTCGCCGAAAATGTGCTGGCAGTCGATGAGCAGGTCTATTGGGATCGACTGGATTTCGAGCTGGGCATCATCATCAAGATGGGATTCCCCGGCTATTTCCTGATCGTGTCGGACTTCATCAAGTGGGCCAAGTCGCACGGCATTCCCGTCGGCCCTGGGCGGGGTTCGGGTGCCGGTTCGCTGGTCGCCTGGGTGCTTACCATCACCGATCTGGATCCGCTGCGCTTTGGCCTGCTGTTCGAGCGTTTCCTGAATCCTGAGCGGGTCTCCATGCCCGACTTCGACATCGACTTCTGCCAGGAGCGACGCGAAGAGGTCATCGTCTACGTTCAGGAGAAGTACGGCCGCGATCGTGTGGCTCAGATCATCACCTTCGGATCGCTTCAGGCCCGCGCTGTGCTGCGCGACGTCGGACGGGTGATGCAGTTGCCGCTCGGTATCGTTGACCGGCTCTGCAAGATGGTCCCCAACAACCCGGCTGCGCCGGTGACCCTGGCTCAGGCTATCGAACTGGAGCCGCGCCTCAAGCAGGCCAAGAAGGAAGACGGCAACGTCTCGGCCTGTCTCGACGTCGCCCTGCAACTGGAAGGTCTGTTCCGCAACGCCTCGACCCATGCCGCCGGCCTGGTGATCGGCGATCGGCCGCTGACCCAGCTGACGCCGCTGTACAAGGATCCGCGCTCCGACCTGCCCGCCACCCAGTTCAACATGAAGTGGGTCGAGAGCGCCGGGCTGGTGAAGTTCGACTTCCTGGGTCTGAAAACCCTGACGGTGCTTGATCGCGCGGTGAAGCATCTGAAGAAGCGCGGTGCGGAGGTCGATCTGGGCAAGTTGCCCTTCGACGACCCCAAGACCTATGAGTTGCTGGCCTCGGGCCAGACTGTCGGCGTGTTCCAGCTGGAAAGCCAGGGCATGCGCGACACCCTGCGCAAGATGCGGTGCGGGTCGATCGAGGAAATCACGGCTCTGATCTCGCTCTATCGACCGGGGCCGATGGACAACATCGATACCTTCGTCGACTGCAAGTTCGGCCGCAAACCCGTCGACACCCTGCACCCGTCGCTCGAGACTGTCCTCAAGGAGACCTACGGCGTCATCGTCTATCAGGAACAGGTGATGCAGATCGCCCAGATCCTGGCGGGCTACAGCCTGGGCGAAGCCGACCTTCTGCGCCGGGCCATGGGCAAGAAGAAAAAGGAGGAAATGGACCTTCAGAAGATCCGTTTCGTCGACGGTGCCAGGCTGAAGAACGTCCCTGAAGAGCAGTCGGGTTCAATCTTCGAACTGGTGGCCAAATTTGCCGGCTACGGTTTCAACAAGAGTCACGCGGCCGCCTATGCGCTGATCGCCTATCAAACCGCCTGGTTGAAGGCCAATACGCCGGTCGAGTTCCTGGCCGCGTCGATGAGCCTGGATATCTCCAACACAGACAAGCTGGCGGTTTTCCATCAGGACGCTCGCCGGTTCGACATCACGGTGCGAGCGCCTGACGTCAATCGGTCGGGCGCGGACTTCGAGGTCGAAAACGGCGAAGTGCTCTACGCCCTTGGCGCGGTGCGCAATGTGGGTCTGGAAGCCATGAAGCACCTGGTCGCCGTGCGGGAGGAGGGCGGCCCGTTCCGCGACATCTTTGATTTTGTCGAGCGGGTTGATCCAAAGCAGGTGAACAAGCGGGCGATCGAAAATCTGGCGCGCGCGGGAGCCTTTGATTCCTTCCACAAGAACCGAGCCCAGATCCTGGCTTCCTCTGACGTCTTGATCGCGCATAGCCAAAGCATTGCGGCCGATCGCCAAGGCGGTCAGCATGCGCTGTTTGGTGGCGATCCAGCTGCAGGCCGGCCGCGCCTGAAGAAGACCGAGCCCTGGAACCAGGTTGATCTGCTGGACGAAGAACTGGCTGCGGTTGGCTTCTATCTGACTGGCCACCCGCTTGAAGACATGGTGGGCATGCTGCGCCGGAAACGCACAGCCATGCTGACCGAGGTGATCCCCCAGGCCGAGGCCGGGATGGAAGCCTTCCGGATGTGCGGCGTTGTGCGGCGTCGCCAGGAACGGGCTTCGCAAAGCGGCGAGCGGTTCGCTTTCGTTTCGCTGTCGGATCCAACAGGCGAGTATGAAGTCCTGTTTCCACCCGAGGCTCTGCGCAAATGTCGGGATGTGCTGGAGCCTGGCAAGTCAGTCGCCATCAAGGTGCGCGCCAAGGCCCGGGATGGCGAGGTACGGTTCTTTGGCGATGACGCCGAGCCCATCGAGAAAGCGATCGAAAACGTGGTGGCGGGGCTGCGCGTTCATCTGTCGCCTGCGGCGACTGAAATCGAGGCCTTGCGAAAACGTCTTGAGCCGGCGGTGTCTCAAAAGGGCGGGGAGATCAGTCTCATAGCGGCGATCGGCGGCGGCCGCGAGATCGAACTGAAGCTGCCGGGTCGCTATGCTCTCGACGCCTCGTTGCGCGGTGCGTTGAAGACCGCACCCGGCGTGGCGCTGCTGGAAGACGTCTAGGGCGGGAGAGGCGCGGATGGCCAGACATCAAGGCGGTTGCCAGTGCGGCAGGGTGCGGTTCGAGGCAGAGGTCGAGCTTGAGGATCTGATCAGTTGCAATTGCTCGCGTTGCGGCAAGCTTGGTTCGGTTCTGGCCTTCGCGGCCGAGGACGATTTCACGCTCCTGCAAGGGCAGGGTGCTCTGACCACGTATCACTTTAACACGGGCAAGATCTCGCACCTGTTCTGTGCGGTATGCGGTATCGAATCCTTTGGGCGCGGTGAAGCGCCCGGCGGCGCACGCATGGTCGCGATAAATGTGCGTTGCCTCGACAAGATCGATGTCTTCGCGCTTGAGCCGGTTCAGGTGAACGGAAGGGCGTTCTGAATGGCGGGCGCCAGCATTGTCGACCTGAGCCTCCTTCACCTGACAAGGTCAAGCTCTGGTTCATGAGGTCAGGATGGACGCCCTCGCAGTTCCTCCGGCGGCGCTTCGCGACGTCAAGGCAATAGAACTCGCTCGCGTTTGGATCGCAGAGCAGGGACTGCATTGCTCGCTCAAGTTCGGTTTGTATGCTGCCGACGGCGTGGCTCGCGAGACTTCGGCCTGGGGGATCATCTTGGCTGATCTCGCCGGCCCTATCGCGGATGCGCTCAGCGCCGACGGCATGGGCGCCCAAGCCGATCTGTTCGAAGCTATTGTCGAGAGATTCAACGAAGAAGTCTCGGCTCCGTCTTCCAGACGGATGGGCGGGTCTGCTGCTGGGTCCAGCTAGCCCTCGAACGACGAGCGTTGAGGACTGCCTCACTTGCATCCGGTTGCGGTTGCAGTACCAGCCTCTTTGCGCTGCAGCCTGACAAGACTTGCTTTTTGGTCCAATCGCGCCTAACTGCGCGCCATTCCACACGCGGACGTTCGGCTGTGACCCGGGGAGACATCCCGGCGCCGCCGTTCCGGTCCCGCTCCAGATGTCTGGGTCGGGGGTGTCCGCGGAGGTTCAACCGGAAGAAGGATTATAGGCCTCATGGCGCTTCCCGAATTCTCCATGCGTCAGCTCCTGGAAGCTGGCGCCCACTTCGGCCACCAGACGCACCGCTGGAACCCGAAGATGGACCGCTACATCTTTGGC